>JAGGIK010000040.1 GCA_024103515.1 Snodgrassella sp.
CATTGTATCATCTCTGAATGTATCCCCATCAAAATAACCATCGTAACCAAAATCGTTGTGGGTTTGGAACCTAGTTGAATCGGTAACGGGGGCATCTGAGTGAGCCTCACCATCGGATAAAATAATTAGATAGGATTTCTGACAGCGGTATTTCAACTTGTTCATCAAGGTATTTCTTGCCACGGCATTGATTCTGGCAAAAGTGGGTGTACCTCCCAAAGCACGTAAACCGCTAATATGATTGATGATAAACTTATAATCTTGTGGTTGCTCTGTATCATAAAATTGATTATATTCTGGATGGTCTTCTCTGACGTAATCCCATCTCCCAGTTTGAGGATTTGGCTTCCAAACGTATTCAGTATGGGTATTTAATAGTTGGAGGCTATAATAAAAATCATTGCGATATTTTTTGACCAATTGTTCTAATACATTAATTACGGCTTCTATTCTTGTAGGACCTTCATAGCCGCAATATGAGTACTCCATCTTTTTGGGATTACTTGGGGTGACTGGTGGCTGTGGTTTGCGTTCAACTTTATTGGCACTCCAAGGACTCCAACTCCACCGGAGGCATGACCAGTACCCGGGATAAGTTTCCGGCCCGAAAAGTTTACATTCGGAAGTACGGTAGTAACAGAGATACCTTGCTTTTGGGTCCGCAGGTTCAGTCATGCTGCCTGAGTCATCAATAAAAAAAGTAATATTAGGTTTGGCCGCATGGCCATAGCCAGTAGTTTGAATAGATTGGTTGTGTAGATGCAGGGGCGTGTCGGCAAAATGGTTGACAGCAAAAGAATAAGAATGGTAATACAATGATATTGCACTAATAAAAATAAATTTAAAAATGCTCTGATGCCTATTTTTATGCACAATGAACATTCAATTCTCCATATTGTGTTTGGTTTATTCATTGAATAAATTGCAAAATCCAAATCAACTCAAGATACTATTAATTTATTGGATCATATTTACATATGTTTGTATATGTTATTTTAGTGCTATGTGTTCATTCATTAATATAGCTGTTTATGTTTTGGTTAATAGCTATTAATCGTTTTTTATACAATGCTTTATGTTGTTGCTGAATATTATGGAAATGCCAAATATTAAACTAGGTATTATTAAGTTATTTGCGAGGCAATTCTTTCTAAATTAATTATTAGTAAATAATAATTAATTATTGTAAATACAAAATAATTGGGTTCGTATGAAGCTTTATTGCTACAAACCGGTGAGCAATTAACTATTAAGGTAATGCTGTTGGTTAGAATTGATGAGTGAATGAATTGTTAGCTGGTGTGTACCCGTGTTAGTTAATATTGTTTATTCTATTATTCAGGTAATTATTTGTATATTGGCGTTTTCTTATTTGAGAAGAAATCGGGATATTCCGACTTTGGCTGTTATGCTTTATTAAGTATAGATGAAGGTTTAAAAGCATGACTTTGGCTGGTGATGGCTGATGAGATCTGTACCTATTTAAATTGCATAGCTAGGATAATTTGCTATTACTGTTACGGTTAATTCATTAGTATGGGATTTATCTATTATTGCAATACAGATTATTGTTTTTACGTTGATTTATGAAATACTGTGTTATTAAGTTGGCCAGTAGTTAAGTTGTTAATTAATTCATAGAGGAACGAAAATGAAAATTTTAGCACGTGTATTAGCAGTGTCTGTTTTGTCTTCTATTGGTATTTGTGCTTTTGCCGCTCCCATTGTCACTGAAACACCTGTGGCGATGGTCACTGAAACGGTAGAAACACAAACTTATACTCCGGTTTCCGCTGATGTTTTTGATCATCCTATTTTGGTGCAGCTTCATTTGAGTAATCAGCAAAAAGCTGATGTGAATCGGATTGATCAGCAATATGGAAGTCGGCGTCCGCTGCTGAACAATCAGCAACGCCAAATTTTGGCTAATTTGCGCCATGATCGCGATAATCTTGTGCTGGACAGGAATTTTGATGACCGTAAGGCGCGGGAGGTCATTACTCAGGAACAAAAGATCTGGGCGCAACAGCAGCAGGCTATTGCTGATTTTCAGTTTTTAAAGTTGAAACGTGAACATGCTATCTACCAGATCCTGACTCCATATCAGCAACAACAGTATTTGCGTTTACGTCAGCAACAGAAGGATGTGCGCCGAAAATAATTCGGTTAATGTTGACATAACCCCCTAGAATATCCGGGGGTATTTTTTTATGCGGTGAGCTGGTTATTTTCTGTATATGCACGAATTTGTTTGCTTAATTATGGGTGTTGAGTGGTAAAGATGAGTATGAGGTCTCTATGATGAAATGAGGTACGGTTTAAGACGATAATTGTTATGTCAAACAGTGAGTTGTAATTGGTGGAGTGTGGATATCGAGATGTGGATATATCTGTTTTAATGCATTTGTAATATGAGTAACGGTTGAATTTTATGCACTTAATTTTGTGGCTTGGTTGCTATGGGTGCAAAGTATAAGAGAATATTGATTTATTTTACTGTTTTTTATAGATAGGTCATATTTAATATTTTTGGTGCAGATATTTTAGGGCACTGTTTTGAAATATGGAAAATTAGGATTGCTGTTTAGATAATCTACATTTCTTTCTGGTGTGTGTTTTAATGACAATTCTATAAACTAAGGTTGATGCTTGAATATATGCTTCGGATGTTTTTGTTGAGGCAATTGGGTTTTTTGCCATTGGATATCATAAGGTGATTTGGTTCTATTCTTGCAGTATTTTCTTCTCATGTTGGTGGGTATTTTGGTAATGGTTTGTGTTGTCCCTTGCTATTTATGAATTGGATACGTTCTTGCTCAGTTAGTTATTGATTGTTGATTAAGTGCGAATATTGTTGTTGTTGCTTATTCATGCCTCGTTTTGGTGGATCACTCAGTTTATAACGGTTGTATTGGGTTGACTTAGAGAAATAAGTCTTGTTGCTGAATTGGATCAGGCTATAAAGGATATTATTAGCTGAAGTTAGTTGAAATTAGATAGGGGTATTGTCAATTTTGGAATATAACTTCAGCCTAGGAAGGGCAATTATGGTGGCCGAATTTACTAATAGGGATGTTAATACGATTTAGGAATCTATCATTGATATCAATACTGAGAGTGTCCAGCTGATGGGGTACTTTCATCATTAGGATAAGGATTTAATTCGTGTGCAGATGGATGGTTATTGATAAGGCTAGAAGTATCCTTCGTTCTGTATATTGCAGTATTCTTGGCTATTCTGCGCAAGAGCGGCTAAAGGTGATAATAATAACTGGGGTATTTTTATATTGGGTATGTTTTTAAAGTGTTTTCTCCCGCTTCTTCTGCGTTGGTAGTCATGCTTTAAGTAGTATGTTGATTTTTGCCAATAATGATTAATTTTTTTCAATGTAATGTCTTTGCTTCTGGCTTATGTATGTAATCAATTTTGAATATGGTTTAAATATAAACAGGTTGGTCAAGTTTCTTTTTCGGTTGAATTAGAGGTTTGTATATCATGATTTAATAGTGATATGCTGTTTTAGTGGTGTGTTGCCAATGTTTTAAGTTTGGGCAGGCGGTTTGATTTATCTTTTTCTTGCTAATACGATATTTTGTTTGTTGGCTTTGATGATTTTTGTTGGTTGTATTATTCGAATGGATAAAGGTATTGGTTGGTGCTGTGCCGATAATGGAGAAGATTAAATTTTTAACCATTGGGCTAATATGTATATAAGTACGCCGATACAACCTCCGACCACTGTGCCATTGATGCGAATAAACTGTAAATCACGACCAATGCTCAGTTCGATTTTGTCTATCATTTGTTTGTCGTCCCAGCTTTTCACTTTGTCGGCAATAAACTGGGCAACGCGATGTTTATATTGGGTGATTGCTGAACGGGTACACTGGCTGATTTGGATATCCAGCGCTTGCATGAAACGCGGGTATTGTTGCGCCTGTTGCTGAAGATGGCTAAGTAAGTGATTTATTTGTTGCTGCCACCATGAATTGCTGCGCTGGACGTCACTTTCGCTCCATATAAGGAATTTCTCCCATAATTCGCTCAGGCTGTGGAGCAGATCGGTTGAATTGGTCAATTTATGCCGGCAGGCATCCAATCGTTTGTGCCAGCGAGGATTACGTTGTAGCTGACGTTCGGTGTAGAGGATCTGCTTGCGACAGGCTCGCCAGAAGGGATGTGTGGGGCTAGTGAGTATCGCTTGTATATAGGAGTCTGCCCAATTGAGTACTTTGTTGGCCGCCCAGTCATCGATACGTGCGGTTAGGTTAATTTTTAATGAAGCTTTCAAGCGGTCCCAGCTATTGGGATCGCTTTTTTCGATTTTACCTACCCATTGCAACAGGCTTTGTTCGAGTATGGCACGAGTTTGCTCGTCGTGCAACCAGCGACGAAGCTGGCGCAACAGGGCGCGCAGTAGGATGGTATCTATGTTCTGTTTACGGGTCAAAACAAGGATTGTGGCTAATGTTCTGCCTATTTTGGTGCCGCTGTACTGGTTGTTAACTAACTGGGTGCTAAATCGAGCGATATCTTTACCTTTGACTGTATGCAAAAGGATGGGGATTTGCCGGGTAATGAATGACAGCCACTGGAGCTGGGTTTGCGGTTGATTTAACCAATCCAGAGCTTTAGTACTAGGATGCAAATAGAATATTTTTCTGGCGATGGTTTTATCAAGCAGAAAGTTATGCTCGATAAACCGTCCCATTTCTTCGGCAATTCTGTCTTGTTTCTGTGGCAGTATAGCAGTATGCGGAATTGGAATGCCTAAGGGATGGCGAAACAAGGCGGTAACAGCAAACCAGTCGGCCAGTGCGCCAACCATAGCCGCTTCAGTAAAGGCTTTCAGGTAAGCCAGTGCAGGATACTGTGATATTTTAAGGCAGCTGAAGATAAATAGGCCACAAGCCAGCAGCAGTAAGGCAGTAGCAATTGTGCGCATTCGCCACAGACGCTGGCGTTGTCGGTTAGCGGAGGCTGGAGTAGGCATATTGCAGCTAATCGTTTTTAGGAAGTAATAGGGGGCTGATCTGGCTAGAGGCCATTATATAGCCGGTGTCTTTTGTTTTTTATAGCGATACCATTTGAACAGATATCCGGCTATGACTGGTATTAAGGCGTAAATAATCAGTGCAGGCCAAGTTCCGTACCAGCTGACGTTATTTATGATGCTGTTGTCGGCATTAAGTATATTGATGCTGGCTGACCAGTAAATCGCACGCCACCAGCACATAACGAGTAGACCCAGAAAGATTGGCCAGATTTTGCGACTTTTACCACGTTGCCACAATAGAAAAAATATGAGTGCCCACAGTAGGGTCAGGGTGGTGACCAGCATACCGGTATCGGTTGGCAGGCGCAGGTAGCGACAAAAAATGAATGTCAGCACGACCCAGATACCGGCCAGTATGGACATGATGAATTCTTCGGGTTTGTTCAGCATGGTGTTGGCTCCTCATTAAAAGACGCTGAAATAATACAAATATATATGCAATATACCGCAGCTATTGGGCTTTGTCATGTTGTCCTAACCATTGTTTGAGATCGGAGGTGTTAATATCCCATTGCCATATTCCATTCTGGTTGATTGGGTTTAGGCCGCGCAGAAAGAGGTAGCGAATGCACATAATGGGTGGAAGCCGGTTCTGGGTATGCAGATAACGAGCACAGGCAATGCTGTAGATCAGTGCCTGTAAATAATAATGGTGTTTAGCCACAGCTAAGTCCATACTGTTTTGCTGATAGTCTGCCAAGCGATTGCCAAGATGATTGGACTTGTAATCAATGATGTAGATCTGACCCATATGGTCTTCGCAGATAAGATCAATGGCGCCATTGATGAAGCCGTTGACGGTGGTGAAATCAAGGGTCTGAGCTGCTTGTACGCAACACTCTGGCAGTTTGATGTGTGGCTGGGCAAACCACTGGCGCAGATGTGAGATATCGAAATCGGCAATGTGCAGCATAAAATTCATTTCAACCACGCGCTGGTGCGGCGCAATGGCGGCAATGGTGGTTTGTGGTGACAAAGGGCAATGCCGAACGGCATCATTCAGCGACAGTAAGGTGTCGGTATGTTCTGTGCTAAAACCAAAGCGAAGTAAGGTGTTTTGTATGTAGTTGACATCTTCAGGGCTGGTTGGTTGGCTGAAGTTGGTTTGCTCGAGTATGGCGTGCAGGCAAAGTCCTGCATTGATGCCGCGGGCAAAGGCCAGTAAGGGGGTTTCGGCCAGTATTTCTGCTGGTAATGGAGCAGGTAGTATTTCTGCCTGATCGAGTGCTGGTGCCAGTTTTTCTTCTTCGATGCTATGATCTCGGTGTTGATGGCTAAGACTGGTAAAACTGGTATAGCGGATTGTGGTAAACGGACGCAGACTGATGTCCAATGCCTGATATGGCTGGGCTAAGTTTTGTACAGGCGTCACCATTGCTGGGGTGGCCATGCCTTCACACCAGCTAAAGTATGCTGGATCGGTTTGTTGAGCGAGAAAGTTTTGCCAGGTGTTGTAAAGGGTGCTGATCAGATCGTTTTTATGGGTGGTTTGCCAGTAAACTTGAGTTTCTGCCAATGTATTATGTTGCTGACCTCCTAAAAGCCATGCCAAGGGATTACTGGCGGTGCTGCTGCAGGCTGCGCTGTAGATAATCAGTTGTTCACGTGCACGGGTAAAGGCAACGTAATAAAGGCGTAATTGTTCGGCCATGCTTTCTTCGATTAGTTCGATTTTGTCACTGTCGCTCAACAAGGTTTGCGCCACTATTTCGATGTTATCGTGTTGGTGCAGACGGTGCCATTGTTCGAAGTTGTTAATTGCTTCTTTGCCATCCCAGGCGAATGGGCAGAATACAACTGGATATTCGAGTCCCTTGGATGCGTGCATGGTGACGATCTTGACCAGAGCCTCATCGCTTTCTAATCGCAATAGATAGTTGTCGTTAGTCGGCGGATGATTGCTGATGGCTCGCTCAAGCCAATCAAGCAGGGCATTGGCAGTCGGAGTGTTTTGTTCGGTTGTGGCCAATAATTCGGCCAGTTGCCAGAAGTTGGTTAGGCCGCGGTCGTTACGTTGCTTAAGCAGGTTGCTTTCCAAGGCTGTTTGTGTGGCAAACCATTGCAGGGCGGTATAGATGCCATGCTGCTGCCATTGTTCGCGGGCATTTAGAGCCAGCTGAATCCATTCGTTCAAGGCGTTTTCGTTGAGATTAAGTTGTGCTAGCTGAGCTGCTGTCCAACCAAATAGGACGCTGCCGAGAATAAATCGCAAGGTCTGGCTTTGTTGTGGTTGAAGCCAGAAGTGTAATAAGGCCGCCATGGCTGTGGCTTCACTGGTGCTGAATACGGACTGATTGCCGAGTGAGACACTAGTGATGCCGCAGCGCTTAAGGGCTTTGGCAATCAGCTGTCCTTCTTTATGTGAATGGACAAGTACGGCGATGTCGCCGGCCAGCAGTGGTCGTGAACCTAATGTGAGTTCTCCACACAATCCTTGATTAATCATGGCGGCTATTTCATGAGCACAGCTTTGTGCTGAACGGGCTCGTAGGCTGTCTTTATTAGGTATGAGTTCATTTCCTTTTTCATTAACGCTGATGGTTTCATGTAGCCAGCGCACTTTTACGGCTGGTGGGGTAATATCGGTGTTGGTGAGGTTTAATTTACCTTGCTCAGCCTGAGCCTGCACCAGCGGGTAATCAATACCTTGCAGGATGAAAGGCTGGTCTTTGGCGGTAAATAAATGGGCAATGGACTGAACCAGTGCTTGATGACTGCGATAGTTGGTGTTGAGGGTATAGTGCTGTTGAGCAGGTGTGTCATCAGCTGCACGTAAATAGGCGTGAATGTCGGCACCACGAAAGCGATAAATGGCCTGCTTGGGATCACCTACCATGACCAATGGACGTTGCTGCTCGGCAAAGGCTGCTTTGAAGATATGGTACTGTAATGGGTCGGTATCCTGACATTCATCTACCAATGCAATCTGCCATGTTTGTGCGAGTGCGGCCGTTAAGGTGGAGGCATGAGGGTTGGCTGGTGATAGTGCTGTGGTTACATCTGTAAGTAAATCATCATAACTGCGCTGATGGCTGTTGCGCCGGTGTTCATTCAGGTATTGGCGTACATACTGGAAGCAGTCAATTTGTAATTGTAGGGCCATGCTGTTTTCAGCAGCTGCTTTGGCTTTAAGAATCTGACCCAGTTCAGCCAATAGAGAAACTGTTGCCAGCAGTTTTTTATTTAATATCTGGTTTTTGTTGGCTTTAGCGGTGAGAAAGGAAGGATCAAATCTGGCTAGTTTTTCCTGTATTTTTTTAGAAAGGGAAAATTTCGGTGGTTGAGTTTGTATGGCTTGTTCCAGTTCAAGGAAAAACTGTTCGTAGCTTTTGCTACGGAATGTTGAACCATTAAGCTGTGGGTGCAGTTGCCAGAAGGCTTGTTTTATGTCGTGAAACTGTGAGCATAGTCGTTGCCATAGTTGTTGTAATGTTAGGGTAATGGTAGAAAGATCGGCAGCAGGTGGTGTGCGGATCAGCAGGTTAGGTACGCCACTGTATCTGCCTATTTGTTGCATCAGTTTGGCAGGTGTGAGTTTTCGGTCGACAACAAGAGTGGATAAATGGGTTTGGTGCGTAATTTCTTTGCGCCAGTAATCTTCAGCAAAGCGGCATAATAATTCGGGATCGGTATCGATGGTTTCGGTATCGAAGGGTGTCTGGCATAAAAAGGCATAGTCGGTGAGAATACGCTGACAGAAACCGTGGATGGTGTATACGGATGCACTGTCAAACTGGGTGATGGCAGCTTGTAGGCGCAGAATCAGGCTAGTGTCATCACTTTGACTGCGCGCCTGATCAATGAGTTGCTGTAATACAGGGTCGGTCTCTTCGGGTGTTAACTGGTTTTGCAATAAGGCCAGAGCCTGATTCAGTCGGGTACGCAAGCGGGTTTTCAGCTCTGCGGTAGCGGCTTTGGTAAAGGTTACTACCAATATGGCGTCAACGGGTAATTTTTCCAGTAAGATCAGTCGCGCAAAGAGGGCTGCAATATTGAAGGTTTTTCCAGTACCAGCCGACGCTTCTATTAGGCTGGTACCTTGTAAAGGCATGGTAATGGGATTAAGTACCTGGCTCATGATGATTGATTATTACTTTCTGTATTGGCTAATAGCGGCAGGAGTAGATCCTCGATTATGTTCCAGAATAATGGGTGATCTATAGGCAGGTCGTCGTCACGAGAAAATACTTGAGCTACTTCAGGATATTCAGCCTGTGGTTTGCCGTTATGGCTGTCCATATAAGCTTTGAAGGCTGCACTGTATTCTTCAAGGCTGTGGTCAGGCGGGGGATTTTTTCTCTGTCGGTTTTTATACCAGCAGCTGGCGGCGGCCAGACTGGTTTTGGGAAAAAACGGCAATGGTTGCGTTTGTCCAAGCAGATAATAATCAAGCCATTTTGTCAATAAGTTCTGTGCTTCTGACTGGGGTATTGTAGGTAATGTGCGCGGATTAGGCGGATACAGTTCGTGTGTTTGTGTCTGTGCGAAAGAATTACCGGCCGTGCAAAGCAGCAAATGCCGCAAATACAGTTCTATGTTATCTGGAGCCGTGGGTGCGTGGTTGCGTTCAATGATTTGTCCACATTGGTGCAGATGACTGATTATACCGCTTAGCAGTAGCTGCTGATGTTGCAGCATAAATGGCAAATCGGCCACGGCAGGGCTGAATATTATTTCACTGTTCAATGATAAGGTCTGGATACGCAGATTGTCAGTGATGATGCTACCCAATTCTCCTTCGGGAATCAGTCCACTTACTGCTAGTGCTTCATCTAGTTGGGTTAGATCCTGATGACGTTGGCGTGCTTGTGTGTATGCGCTATAAATAGGCGCGCTGTTTTCGATTGTGAATGGTTCGGCCGCACTGACTGGAGCTTGTCGATAAGGTGCCTGCCATTGTAGCTGATGCTGTAGCCAGTAGCGAACTGGATTGCGCCAGAAGCGGATAAAGGTTTCGATATCTAAATGTGTGCTGTTTTCATTTGCTGTAGCTGGTAATTCGGTCAGAAATGATGGAAGCGAACAGGAGTCACAATTTAGTGCATGCGCATAATCTTGACGGCTGCTGCTTAAATCTCCGTTAAAGTAGCGGCGAGAAAATGGTTGCAAAGGATGGTGAATAATGTGCTGCTGATTAAATGCCAGCGGGCTTAAACCGGTCATGGCCGCCAGAACATCGGTCAGTTCATAGATTAATGCTGATGGTGCCAGTTCGTCATTTTTGCGAATATCCTTGCCGATATAAGATAAATATAGTTTGTCTTGGGCGCTTAGTATGGATTCTAAAAATAGGTAACGGTCGTCGTTGCGTCGGGCGCGATCGCCACGACGAGGATGCTGGGCGATTAAATCAAAGGCAGCTGATTTGGTGGTTCGGGGATAGTCGCCATCGTTAAGACCGAGCAGACAAATACAACGAAATGGCAAGCTTCGCATCGGTACCATGCTGCAAAAAGTGATACCACCGCGTAAAAAACCGGCTTGTCTAGTGGCAGACAAATAATTTTGTAGGTGTGTTATGGCGATTTCTGGTGCTATGGGTTGATCATATTGCGCCAGAGCAGCCTGTGCCTGCCAGTCGGCAAGGGCCGTCTCTAGTTGCTGCATGGCTGACCCGGTCAAATTGTCATCATCAGCCATAGTACGCAGTAGTTGACGGGTGTTGGCGATCCACTGGTCAACTGTAGTGGCTTGCTGCCAGTGTTGATGATGTTGAATGAGACTGTCGATTAGTTGTTGAGCTCGAGCCAGTGTTTCGGTGTGCCCGATGTCTGTAAACCACGGCAGCTGATGTTGCCATAATGTCGGGTTTTGTTTTTCTGGCAGTAACCAACCTAATACGGTACGTTCTCGAGCTTGTTCCCAGGTAAATTGCTTGCCCGTACCACCGTATTGCTGGCGCATAGTGGTATCAGCACCCCATCGTACGCCTTGTTCCTGCCAAACACGCTTTATCAGCTCAACATCATTGTCGTTCAGGTCAAAACGGGCACGCAAGGCTACTTCATCCAGTAATGGCTCGATAGCCTCTATGCTAAACCGGCTTTGCATCAGTTGTAGTAATTTTTCTAGTAGTTGTAATAATGGTTCCTGTAAGCTGATTTTTATATCGGCAATATTGTAGGGTAAGGCTGCAATAGTGCCTTGCTTTTGTCCAAAAATAGCTGGAATATAGGGTAAATATGGTTCGATGTGTGGTGTCAAGACGGCGATATCATGCGGTTGCCAGTGGGGAAAATGTTGCAGATCCTGTAATATCTGTTCTTTGAGAATCTGAAGTTCGCGCAATGGAGAATGCGCTGATACGATTTGGATGGATTCATCATATGGTTGCAATTGATAGGGTGGTTCGCTTTGTTTAGGATGTTGCAAGCATTGAATATCGTTTTGCAGGCGGTGAAGTAATGTATCAGCAGTTTCACCGCACTCAGCATAGACCGATGGCATATATTGTGCTTCACCCAAGTCATTCAGTGCATCAAAGAAGTCGCGTCCCTGTTTGCCCAGACTGGCCAACAAGGGATGGCCAATAATGCTGATGTCAAGATTCTGATTAGTCAGTAATACATCAGCGGGCAGCACATTGCCCCAGTATTCGGCACTGGGGTTGACTGCAAAAAGATGAACATCGGTATGCTGAGCGATTAATTGTAATGCCTGCAGATAAATGGGTGCCAGTGTTGCGATACCGAAAATAAATATTCGCTCTGGCAAATGCTGTGCCGTTAGTTGTGATAGAAAAGACTGCATGACGTCAGCACGGTGGGGAAGGTTGCTGTCCTTGATCAACCATTGCCACAATTCTGCCTGCCAGTTTTCATCTTTACCCAGATTAGCCAGTTTTCCGGCTTGCCATGTTTTCATCCAATCATTGCGATAGATTAAATATTGGTCAAATATATCAGCAAGTTTTCCAGCAAGCTGATAAGGTGCCAGTGTGCTGCTACCGAGATAATTTTTTAAAGCTGCTGCTGTTTGCTGTAATGCAGGTTGGTTTAACTGATCGCTGGTAAATAGTCTTAGCAGGCGCCAGCGCAACACTTCGGTGTGAAAAGGATTTAGTGCTGGCAAGTCTGGCAGAACTTTATGGGTAAGGTACCAGATGAAGCTTGCAGGCAGGCTAAAATGCAGATTAGCCGAAATGCCTTGCTGGCGAGCCAAAAAATGGTTCAGGTAGCGACGCATGCCCTGACTTTGTACGATGACTTCTGTGGGCGTCCACGCAGAAGCAGGGGTGGTGTTCTGATAGACGCTACTGAATAAGGTAGCCAGATCAGATAAATGATTTGATTGATAAACGTAGAACATGGACAACAGGCTTGGATAGATTGTTTATTATAACTTCCTTTTTTTATTTGCGTTACCAGAAATCATTATTGAAGGAGCGACTAATTAAAGATTAATTAAAATTTTCATGATGTTCGTTTGAATTAAATTTAATTAATTAATACTAGTCAAAATTGAAAAAAAAAAGGAAAATACTCATTCAAGCTTTGTTGAGTTAATTCGAGATATACACCAGAAGGAAAAAATGTGAGATTTGAAGGCGTCATTGATAAGTTGGCAGATACCAAAGGTGTAATGGCCTGTGCAGTCGTTGATTATGAAAGTGGAATGCTGCTGGATGGTGTAAGTCCCTCAGGTATGGATCTGGATGTATTGTCGGTGTGCAATACTGAAATTGTACGATCTGAAGTCAAGGCCATTGAACGACTATACGGTGAAGATGAAACTGAAGAGGCGATTGAGGATATACTCATCAGTTTACATAAAGAATATTATTTGTTACGGCCGATGCAGAATGTCAAAGGTGTATTTATGTTTATGGTTCTAGACCGTAAAACCGCTAATCTGGCTTTGGCACGCCGTGCACTTGAAATCGCTGATCATCAATATCAGGATGATTGATCAGTTGTCAGCTTGATTTGATTATAAGAGGTTAGTTTCGCTGCCTCGCAGAAATATTTGCGAGGCCATTTCTATTTCTATTTACATCTTTCTTATCTGTTTGTCATACCAGATTAGAAAATCAGACACGGATACGTATCCCAGCAGTGGTTTACTCAGGTGGCCGTTATTATGCACTACAAATAATCCCGGCGGGCCGTATAAACCATATTGATGTAACAGTCTTTGGTGTGCAAGAGTGTTATCGGTTACATCTATCTGTAAAAATCTTTTTTCATTCACGACAGCACGGACTTTGGCATTGTCTAAAGTGAAAGCCTTCATTTCTTTACAGGTATTGCACCATTCAGCATAAAAATCTATTAATATTGGTTTAGTAGGATCGGCAGCAAATAACTGTTGCATAGCCTGCTGTAGTTGTGCTGGGTCCTTGAATTTTTGCCCAAAATGCTGCTCATGTGGAGGTGTTAGTGTTAGCAGATGATGTATAGGCGTACTGCGATGCATGCAGCTGGCTATGGCAAAGTAAAGGCCACTAAGTAGAAAAATGATGCTGCTAATACCATTTAACATGCGCTGATAGCCACTACTATGTTGCCAACCATAGTATAAATACATGGCTGGAATTAGCATCAATAATGTATAAATAACGATCACCAGAGTGTAGTTTAAAAAAGGTGTGGCAATATAAGTAGCCACAGCAATTAAAACCATACCAAATAGATATTTTATGGTTGTCATCCATGCGCCGGCTTTGGGCAGGATGTGTACACCAAATACTGAAATAAGAACCAGAGGGACGCCAGTACCTAGGGCCATAACATATAAAGCCATTCCGCCCAGCATAGCGTCAGCGCTCTGACCGATATAACCCAATGCGAAGGTTAATGGTGGAGCAACGCAAGGGCCGATTACCAAGGCTGATAAAGCGCCCATAAGCAATACGGAAAAAAGATGGCCGCCATGTAAGCGATTGCTCGCATTGTGAAAAAACGACTGCCAACATGCAGGCATCTGGATGTGATATAAATCTAACATGGCAAGAGCCAGAATGAGTAATATGGCTGCTGCTGAAAGAACGACGGTTGGTTGTTGTAGCCAGGTATTGAGGAAGGTGCCGGTTTGTGCCGTAACTATGCCGGCAATGGTATAGGTGAACGCCAAACCTTGAACATAAATGAATGATAAAACAAAGGCGCGCCATTTACTGTTGCGCGGATTAGAGCCTGCTACAATAGCCGATACAATTGGCAGTAAAGGATACATGCAGGCGGCCAGACTTAATCCCAGACCACCTATAAAGAAAGTCATTAAATTGGTAATGATGGTTGTGCGGGAAAGTTGAAACAAGCTATTGGTCGATAAGACGGCCTGCTTTGCTTGTAATCTTTCCTGATTAAGCTGAAAATTATTAACCGGACCCTGAAAATGCCCCGGTTTTTGCAACATCTGCTGTTTTTGGATTGGGTCGATCTTCCAGATTTTTTCCACTGATGGATAGCAAATCCCCGCTTCTGCACAACCCTGATAAGTCAGCTTAAGCTCAAAGGATTTTTGGGGTGCATCGTTGGCATATGGCCAGATCACATCCAGCTGGTTGAAAAAAACAGACTGTGTACCAAAAAAAAGATCATGCTTTTGCTCATGCTGCTGAACAAATCGTGTGCCAGTAAAAATTTTATCTGGTTGAGTGGTGATTTTGATTTTATCGCGGTATAGATAATAATCAGGTGCGATATCAAAATGGACTTTGATATGATCCTCATTGATGGTTAAAACCGGTTGGAATGCTTTTTGTGTTGGCAATAGTTGATTACTATCGAAGGCCAGTACTGTCTGGCATAATAGTAATAATAAGGTTAGCAATAGCCAGTATGGTTTAAGCAGCGGTTTTAAACACGGTATGCGCAAAAAAGTAGTATTGTGAAACATAAATGGTCACATTAACTATTATGATATCGAGCTGAATTAATTGGCAAATGGCTGTAAAAATTCAACTCTTACAACTATTTGCCACCGATCTACTCTTCTGCGGTGTGGGTTTCAGATAAAGTAGCTTTGATTTTTATGGGTATTGTATCAGAGCATAAGCGGAATGATTGTGAATAGATTCGAAATTTTCACTTTCTACAGTAAAAGTAGTTACTTTTTCGTTGTTTTTTAAGGTAGTGGCAATATCACGAACCATATCTTCAACAAATTTTGGATTGTCATAAGCATATTCGGTTACGTATTTCTCATCCGGACGCTTTAGTAAGGCGTATAACTGACACGAGGCCTGTTGTTCAATTATATCAATGATATCCTCTATGTTGATTTGGTCATGACAGCTTAAGGTAACGGTAACATGTGAACGCTGATTGTGAGCACCATAGGCTGAGATTTCCTTACTGCATGGGCAAAGACTGGTTATCGGTACGATTACCTGCATAGATTGCAAATAATCGTCTCCTTTTATTTCACCACAAAGGGTAACTTGATAATCCAGCAGACTGGCTATACCGGTAACAGGAGCTTTTTTTTTGCGAAAAAACGGGAAATTTATGCTGATTTTACCAGCGGTTGCATCCAGTTTTTGTAACATCGCCTCAGTTAATTGTCGCAAACCGTTAAAATCAATATTGCACTGTTGTGCCTGTATCAATTCGACAAAACGAGACATATGTGTCCCTTTTTGCTCTTCAGGTAGAGCCACAGTCATGGTTAGATCAGCAATGGTCTGTTGTGTTCCTTCTGCTGAAACAATCCCCACAGGCAGGCGTAAATTTTTAATACCAACCTGATTAATTGGCATATTGCGTTTATCAACACTGCTTTGCACATCGGCAATAGCGTTCATACTAATGATATTCCTTGTCAAACAAATACAGGTTAGTCATACAATATCGTCTTGTTGCAGACATCTATGACCAATAAGGTCTAAAATTATACTGTATGCTCTAATTCCGAGCAAATCACTCGGAATTAATCTTATCTAAGCGGTATAATGTTCGCAATCCCACAGCATGCTAAACTTGTTAGCCACAATTAAATTAACCTACTTATGTAAGCACACGTTGCTGCACCTGACTGTGCTTCAATGGAGAAAATATGAAATTTGCTACACAGACTATTCATTCTAGTTATCAACCGGAAGAGCACAACCGTGCTTTAATGCCTCCTATTTATCAGAATAGTATGTTTGCCTTACATGAAATTGGAGAGGATATCCCCTTTCGTTATGCACGAATTTCTAATCCTACTCGACAGGTGCTGGAAAATACTATGGCGGAATTGGAGCATGGCTGTGCCGGTTTTGCCTATGGCAGTGGTATGGCTGGGATTGATGCTATTTGGCGTACATTTCTGCGACCGGGAGATACCATTGTGGCGGTAGCTGATATTTATGGTGGGGCATATGATCTATTGACAGAAGTATATGCCGAGTGGGGTGTTAATGTAATATTTGCCGACCTGACCGACGTTGCTAATCTTGAGCGCATTCTTGATCAGACTAAAGTCAAAATGGTATGGCTGGAAACGCCAAGTAATCCTTTGTTGCGGCTGGTTGATATTGCTGCTCTGACTAAAAAGGCTAAAGAAGCGGGTGCGATTGTCGGTATGGACAACACTTTTGCTACACCTTATATTCAGCAGCCGCTGGATTTGGGTGTCGATATTGTTTTACATTCTGCAACCAAATATTTATCCGGTCATTCTGACGTTTTAATGGGCATCGTTGTAACCAAGCATCCAGAACAGGCCAAATTGTTACGTTCTGTATCTATCAATACTGGCGGTATTGCTGGACCGATGGATTGTGCATTGGTACTGCGCGGAATCAAAACTTTGGTTGTGCGTATGCAACAGCACATGATTAATGCAGCTGAGCTAGCCAGACGTTTGCAACAACATCCTGCTGTTGAAAAGGTGTTTTATCCGGGACTTCCTGAGCATGAACATCATCAGCTGGCTTGTAAGCAGATGCAGCACGGTTTTGGCGGAGTAGTGTCTATTTATTTACGCAATGATAGCCGGCAAGCAGCCAACAGCGTGATAAAAAATCTCAAAATGATCCGACTGGCTTCTAGTTTAGGTGGAGTTGAGAGCCTGATCAATCACAGTTCCAGCCAGTCGCATAGTGGTATGAGTGCCGAGGTGAAAAAATCACTTGGTATCCGCGAAGGCCTATTACGTATTTCAGCCGGAATAGAAGACATAGAAGATATTTGGAGTGACCTTAATCTGGCACTCAATACTTTAATTTAAATTATTAAACTTAAGCGAAACAGTTGTGCAGAATTATTATGATGTTTTGAATGTGGCTCAAGGTGCTTCGGAAGAAGTAATTCGGGCTGCATATCGGGCTTTATCACAAAAATACCATCCAGATCGTAATCCGCATAATCCGCAGGCGCACCAGCGGATGACGGAAATCAATCAGGCTTATGCGGTATTGTCTGACCCGGAAAAACGACATCATCACGATGTATGGATTGCACGTCAGGCTTTGCAGGCTCAAGTCTCTCCCGAATTGCTGGCCCGCAAACATTCACCTTTTACTACTCCACCGGTATACCTGCCTACTCATCAGGACAGTATGATTACTCTTAATGAGCGTGGTCATGGCTGGATATGGTTTATTGGTGTAGCTATATTAATCGTAATGGGCATAGTGTGGTGGCGCCTATGGTATCCGGTACAACAGAACCAACCGGTCAGTGAAAAAGCAACAGTGGTCGTAACTGCTCCTAATGGTCATCAGTTTCCGCTTAAGGCTGCTTACGTTACCGGTTATCCTGTATTACGCCAGCGTGGTGATAATCGCATTCTTGTTGATGCCTCCTCCTTGCAATCACCGGTATTTGCCCAATTATATGAATTGCATGACGGCAAATTTACAGCCATTCGTTCGTTTTATATTCCTGCTGGTGAAACGTTTATTGTCCCTAAAATTGGTGACGGAGACTTCAGTCTGCAATATCAGCGTATCAATGATGGTAAATGGGCTGTCAGTGATGGAATACAAATTAAAAATACTGAAGCAAGTCGCAAATATCAGGATATAGATATCAGACTGTAAACACACATCTGCTGCCAGTCACTCTGGCGCTAGCTAACAAGGAAGCATTGCATGAGCGCTGCACCAGCACCCAAATTCACTGAAGAAACCGTATTATGGGTAAAACAGCATACTCCCAAATTGATGTCATTTGCCATTACCCGTCCGAAAGCGTACCGTTTCAGCGCAGGCCAGTTTTCCCGTCTGGGTTATCGTGATGGGGAAGGTTTTATCTGGCGTGCCTATTCTGTCGTTTCAGCAGAATATGCAGATACTTTAGAATATTTTGTCATTTTGGTTGAGAATGGCTCCATGAGTAAACGACTGGCACAAATGCAGTCTGGGCAAACCATTTTGCTGGATAAAACCGCATTTGGATTTTTGTTACCGGGACGCTTTACCGATGGTGAAGATCTGGTTATGCTCAGTACCGGCAGTGGCATAGCTCCTTTCCTATCTATGCTGCAACAGCCGCAGCTGTGGGAGCGTTTCAAGCATATTGGTTTGGTGCACTCAGTGTCTTATGCCAATGAGTTGATATTTAATCAGCGGGTTGCTGATCTTGGCCAACATCCGCTTGTGGCCGAACATGCTGGCAAATTAAGCTGGCAGCCAGTTGTGACCCGTGAAGTAGTTAACGGAGCTTTAAACCTACGCCTGCCCGCATTGCTTGAAAATGGTTGCTTAGCTGAAGGTCTACAATTTGGGTTTTCTGCGCAGCGTACTCGCTTTATGCTGTGTGGTAACCCTAATATGGTCTCTGATACCTTCAAAACGTTGCTGAGAATGGGCTATAGCATGCATCGTAATAAAGTGCCCGGACAGATTATTATGGAAAACGGGTTTTAGTTGTTGAAGGGAAGTATTTAATGCAGTAAACAAACAGCTTAAAATTTTGCATATTTCTGTTTTTAATCGTATTTATCTTTATCACTAAGCTTGGTCTTGATGGATTTGTCTCTTGCAACGATTGATGACAAAACAAGATATTTATGAATAGCTTATGCTGTTGAATTTAGTACAAGATCTGGTTTTGTCCTCAATTATTATTGAGTGATGGTGATGAGATTGGCTGACGGATAGATTGCCACGAAGAGAGGCAGTTGCCTTTCGCTATTTGTGCCACCCTCTTTTAAAAATTACAGAATAACAATTAAATCAGCTGAATAAAAAATTAAGACACGCACCAGTAAATTTGGCAAAATTCGAAAGTATTAAGCGTCTACGCTATATACCAATAGATTAAACAAATATTATTATAAATGAATTAATTGTTGGATTTTAGGCTAGTGAGCAAAATAAGCATTTCGTAAAAGGTTTTATTGAGCAGATAATTTTAAAGAATAAAGACCGTTTTGAATAGAAGTACATAAAATGATGAATATGATTAGGTTAAAGCTCAAAGATTTACTGCTGATTTTTTATTTCTAGGATTTTGTTGGATATTAGACAAATGAATTCGACATTCAGGAGAGGATGTCTATCATTCTAAGTTAATTTTAAAAATACTTTGAAACCACAAAATATCGGCTATGATTACTTGTGATTTTGAAGATCAATTACTGGGAAAATAAGGATAGCAAAGTAAGAGAATTCCTTAGTCAATAATATAATCGTCAAACCAACCCATAAGGATAGTGATAAAGAACGCTAAATGCCGGTGTCAGTGCTTTGAAATTAAAGCGCTAGAAGGAATTTTAATTATTGTTGATAGTGTGATTGTTAAAAAAAAATTA
This sequence comes from Snodgrassella sp., assembly GCA_024103515.1. Taxonomy (GTDB): domain Bacteria; phylum Pseudomonadota; class Gammaproteobacteria; order Burkholderiales; family Neisseriaceae; genus Snodgrassella. The sequence continues at coordinate 19,743 of JAGGIK010000040.1, forward strand.
ACATGATTTCTGCCCGGCAAATAGCTGCCTTCTATACAAATGTAATAGATGATTTAAATATATGAAATATAATGTAAAAAAGAATTATTAATAGTAACAATTATTTTTATTGCGAAGGAACAGCTAAAAAAGGGAAAAATAAACTAAATTAAGCAATTCACCTTAGACAAGGCCATTTAATTATTATGTCAAGGCACTGATATAAATGTTGTAGTCAAAAATATAGATCCACTTATTTTGTTATTAGTGATAATAATTATCAATTGGCGCAAGTCAATCAGAAAATAAAGCTAAAACCGATACGAATATACGACCATAGCTGGATTCAGGCGAATTATTTGCTCTGGATTTGTTACACAATAATAGTTTTGAAAAGCCAGCGGTTGTAGCAAAACACCGAGTTGTTTACACTTCATGATTAAAATAATCCTCTAAGAATTCATAAGGCGTTTTCCCCGTAATCGCTTTATGCGGTTTAACTGTATTATTATAGTTAATCAATCGTTTAAGCTTTTGTTGTTTATCTTTTGAATCGCCAAATATTTGCTGATTATGCCCCATCTCTATTAAAGTTCGTATCATTCTTTCCGCTTTCCCATTCGTTTGGGGCAGACTGGTTTGGTGAATTTCTGATCGATACGATGGGTATGACACGTTTTAACCCATAAATGTTCATCTGTGCCTTGATATTCATATCGGTTAGCGGAATAAATGCATACATTGGTGTACGGGCATTGGGCTAACTCATCATTTTGTCACAATGGTGCTGAG
>JAGGIK010000041.1 GCA_024103515.1 Snodgrassella sp.
CTGATCTATGCAGTTTTTTCATTCAAACTAAATTATTCAGCTTCTGCCAGATAACCGCGTAATTTCTGCATCGCCTTGGCTTCAATCTGGCGAATACGTTCTGCGGATACCCCATACTCACCAGCAAGATCATGCAAGGTCAAACCACCATCATCTGCCAGCCAGCGACTTTCAATAATGTGGCGACTGCGGTCGTCCAGTTTAGCCAGAGCTTCCTGCAGACCTTCAGTCTGTAAGGCATAATGCACCTGCTTGGCCAATACCTGCGTCGGCTCTGAAGAACTATCTGTTAACCAATCAATCGGAGCAAAGTTATCGTCGTCATCATTTTCTGCCAGTAAAGATACATCTTTACCAGTCATGCGTTGCTCCATTTCCATTACTTCGGAAAGTTTAACACCTAAATCATCGGCAATAGATTGCGCTTCCTTATCACTTAACGCAGACATAGATTTACGCATACTGCGCAAATTAAAAAACAATTTTCGTTGCGGTTTAGTAGTTGCAACACGTACCAAACGCCAATTACGTAAAATAAATTCGTGAATTTCCGCTTTAATCCAGTGTACTGCAAACGAAAACAAACGCACACCACGACTTGGCTGAAAGCGTTTTACTGCTTTCATCAAACCAATATTGCCCTCCTGAATCAAATCCGCTTGATTCAGGCCATAGCCGTCATATCCACGTGCAATAGAAACCACTACACGCAAGTGCGACAAAATCAGTTTTTTTGCTGCCTCAAGATCCCCTTCGATCTGACGAATAGCCAAATTCTGCTCTTCATCAGGAGTAAGCATCGGAATATTATTTACAGTATGGATATATTGCTCCAAACTGCCGTGTCCAGTCGGCACAGGTAATGCAAAAGCTTTATTCATGCCAATCCTTTCTGTGTGTACCTGATTGTTTAATTAACTAATTGATTACGACAATCCTAATAGCTTATCCAACAATCAAGTTATTAATTCATTATTGTAATCAGATCAATAATGTACTTCAATCATTATTTTTAATCCGCTCTTATTTGGTAAAAATAAGTATAGATACATAGTTTAATAAAATAGATAACAGTTATACCATAAACTAAAGCGATCTGACACGAAAACGACCATATAGCCAAAATATTGAAACCAATAGCAGACAAATTATTGCCATTGGCCAGCTGCTACCGACATACATATAAGGAGTATTTCCTTGATAACCCTGAATATTTCCCTCCAATACTGCCGCAATATCTGGATCTAGTTGTGCAACAATCTTTCCCTTCGGATTAATAATGGCTGTCATACCTGTATTGGTGGCTCTAACCATGTAACGACCGGTTTCTAAGGCACGTGCCTGAGATTGTTGCAAATGCTGATGCATGGCATGCGAACGTCCATACCATGCCATATTACTGATATTAGCTAATAAACTGGACTGTTTCGCAGCAGCTATGAGTTCATCGCCAAATCCGTCTTCATAACAGATATTAAAACCAATCCGCTGATTAGCCATTTGCAAAGGCTTCTGAGCTGATCCCCCCACTGAGAAACCAGCTAGGGGTATATCCATAAGCTGGTATATCCAACCCATCAAACTGGGTATAGGGATATATTCACCAAAAGGCACCAAATGATTTTTGGCATAATATGATGGTTCAGTACTGTCTGATGAAGATGTTAGATTCACTACCGCATTCAGGTATCCCTTTCCATCATCTGTATACTGGGGAATACCGACGGCCAAAGCTGATCCCTGATGCTTTGCCATTTGAGTGAATAATTCCAATTGCTCTGACGGCATATCTTGCCGCATAGCCGGTATGGCTGTTTCAGGTAAAATGACAATATTTGCTCTGGTAGAGGCAACTTGATCCAAATAGCGCTGTAAAGTGGGTTGCAACGAGTTAACATTCCATTTCAGTGATTGTGCAATATTACCCTGTCCCAACGCAATTGTAGCTTGCGTGCCATCTGGTTGAGTAAAATTATGTCTTAACAATAGAGCACCAAGCACCCATATCCCAACCAGAGCAATACCATAGCCTATTTTTTTTAGTCTTCTCCTTACCAAAAGCAGCATGGCTAACCACGCACCAGTAGCCACAGTCACTAAGGTAACCAAGAAAATACCACCAACAGGTGCAAAACCTGCTAACGGAGAATCAGCTATCTGTGTATAACCTATGGCTCCCCAGCCAAAACCGGTTAAAGCTCGCTCGCGTACAAATTCTGCCAGCGTCCACAGAAGGGGGAATAAGACAGTATTGCGTATAATAGGCGAAAGCCTGAACTTACCTAATAGCCAAAATACTGCAGCCGGATAAAAAGCCAGATAAGCTGGCAATAACAAAGTTAGTGGCCAGGCGAGATATTGGGGTAAAGCAGCAATATCGTGTAAGGCAATATCAATCCAATACAGTAAAGAAGTATAAGCAGTTAACGCCCAAAAGTAAGCCGAACGAACCTGCCATTCTGGTCGGATTGCTTGATAAATTAGCAATTCAGCTAGAAATAACGGAGCTAACCAATATTGATAATAAGGTGCAAAGGCAAATGGCACCATAACCGCAGACAATAACAACGATGGCCAGTAAATCCAAGCCTTTCTCAGCACCATATATACAGGATGCTGTATAGATATATTTTGGTAGTTGGTCACACAATCTCCATTGACATTCATCTGGCTGTTGTTATTCTCATACTTAATCTTTTATCTTGATTCATGAACGATTGATTAATTGGTAAATAACAAATCAATAGCCTGCTAGATTGATCAACAAAATTTGCTTATGATTCTGAGATTTTTCATCAGAATAGATTAAATACTTTAACCGAACATCATTCACATATATATACAGCAATGTATATCTGTATAATGCCAGCTAAACAAAAAAATCTCACTTAAACTTTTAATTATTGGCCTGTTTTACTGTTACCATCAATGTCTGTAATCGCCGAGTATCAGCGCGGGCAACTGTAAAATTTAATTTGCCAATGCTAATTTTCTCACCACGTATTGGCATATGTCCTAGCTCATGAATAACCAGACCGCCAATAGTATCGACCTCATCATCAGAATAACTGGTACCAAAAAAATCATTAATACAAGCAATCTCTGTGACCGCATTGACACGGAAGCGTTCTGCAGAAACTGCAAATATATTATCGGCACTATCATCCTCGTCAAACTCATCTTCAATGTCACCGATTATAGGTTCGATCACATCTTCAAATGTGACCAAACCAGAGGTACCACCATATTCATCAACAACAATTGCCATATGATTACGCTGTTCGCGAAAATCTTTCAAAAGTATATTTAGCGATTTACTTTCTGGAACAAATACAGCTGGTCGCAAAATCTGCTCTAGTTGAAACTGTTCCGCACGGCCCCAATACTTAAGAAAATCTTTAGCATGTAGTATTCCTAAGATTTGGTCTTTATCTTCAGCAATTACAGGAAAACGGGAATGTGCAGTATCGACTATATAAGCAATAATCTTATCTATAGAGTCATCAATTTTAATGACATCCATCTGACTACGCGTAATCATAACGTCGCGAACTTCCATATCTGAAAAATCCAAAACATTTTTCAGATACTGTAATGTATCCGCATCAAACACCTGACGCTCATGTGCTTCACGCAAGGTTTCTAAAACATCATCTTCAGTGTCCGGAGATTCGCCAGCGATACGACTGACTAATCGTTCAAAAAAACCTGGTTTCGACGAACTATCGTCCATATTCAATACTCATCCTGCGCATAGGGATTTGCATATCCTAACTGATGCATAATACGAATTTCAAGCGCTTCCATTATTTCTGCTTCAGCATCAACTATATGATCATAGCCCATTAAATGTAAAACACCATGTACAGTCAAGTGAGCATAATGCGCAATCAATGGTTTATTTTGCTCAGCTGCTTCTTTTTCAATAACCTGAGGGCAAAAAACCAAATCACCATTAAGTACATTTCTACTTGGCAAGTACATGGATTCGCCCTCATTCAGGGCAAAACTCAATACATTTGTAGCATAATCTTTTTGTCGATAATTACGATTCAATTCTCGTGCAGCTTCTTCATCATTTAGAAGCACCGCTATGTTAGCGCAATAGAAATCATTTTTACACGTTTGCCAAATCCAATGTCGCCATCGCCTCATATCTGGCACATTTTCTGCATGGCTAAGATTATCGATGCTTAAATTAAGAACTTTATTTAAGTGGTCTAAAAATAATTTTTTTTTGGCAATCTTCATTAAAATAAGGGGTTAAATAATGATATAGCTACTCAAATACTTTTGATGCCAATAAATTAATTGCCTGCAAACCGGCAATGTTGTTTATTGAATAAAAATATCATAAATTGCGGATAAAATGTCAGCATCTTTTCAATAAGTTTTTAATTAATAGCCAAAACTTATTGTTTTAATTTAGGTGTTTATTCTAACTGTAAATCTTGGAATATTAAATACACACTAAAATAGTTTTTGGATTAATAACATTTGATACCAAATTATAGCAAAAGACACCTAGTAATGATTACTCACTGATGCTTTAACGGTTTAACACTGAAAAAACTAGTCACAGAATGGTCAGCTAAAACATGTTAGATCACCAATAAATACAATACCACAAATAGAGCTATTATATAACGCCACGATTTTTCTTATATTTTACAACAAGATTTACTAAAATAATTTCAATTATACTATAACGCACCAAAAATAGTTTGATCATTCTGCGCCAAAACCCCGCACCGCACTATGCAGGGTTTTCGCCTATTTCATCAGACCCACTATTTATCTTAGCGCAGTATATCAATAATACTACGCGCTGCTCTTCTGGCGTCAAGCAGGATAAGGCCAAGGGTCGCACTTTCACTGGCGGTGACAGCCAAAACATTGGTTTCTCCAGCCTGTATTAAGAGTATATAGCCATGTTTACCTTTAACCATAACCTGTTCAAGATCATCACATTGTAATTCACGAGAAGTACGATTACCTAAAGCCAATAAAGCCGCAGCCATAGCACCAACTCGATCTGGATCTACACCATTCGGTAACAAGGTTGCAACCGGTAGACCATCAGTTGAAATTACAGCAGACGCAGTAATATCAGTTGAAGAATCATTCAAATCGCTTAATACCGAAACCAGTAATTTTTCTTGCATCTTGATATCTTTCTATGGATGTTATTTATTTGTTAGCTGAATATCTTCGCCATCCAACAAATAGAGTCCGCGAACCAAAGTGACAAAGGCTTCACTATTGAGTAATGGAAGACCAGCAGTTACCAAGATATTTTTGGTTTCCCCTATATATAAAGGGAAAAATGTTAGCTCACTTTGACCTGCAGGATCACAAATCCCAACAGCAGTATTATAGATATTGAGATTATTTTTAATCAGCAAACTGTGTTTCTCAGACAATCTGGTTGCCTCACTAGCCATATTGGCCACTTCTTCAGCCGTTTCATGATTAAAACCTACATTAGCAAGGTAAAAACCATCCTTATCAACCAATAAAGCCCGGTGACAATCGGATAATTGTCCGAGAATATCTTCAAATATATCGGATGTAACTTTTACTATCTGAGAACTGGGCTGTGCTTCACCATATAAAAACTCCAAGCGCTGTAAACGGTACAATAGACTTAGTGCTGTATGTATATCATCAGTTTCAGCCCATTGTTTTAGACGATCCTCAGTAAGTTTAGCATTTACATCTGCCCGCAGAAAATTAGCCAGCAATTTACGACTAGCACTAGGGTTGCTGCTGGAAACAGCATAAAAAGCTCCAGCAGGCATGACTTTTGGATATAAATCATTATGTAACTGTAATGTAGATTCCATTTTGATTATCCTTCCAACCCCGGATCAATGGAATACAACATCGCAGTAACCAATTGTTTTACATCGTCCTCATTACGAGCATCAACTTCAAATACCGGGACATTCATATTATGTTGCGCCAGATACTGCTGGTAAACCTCTACACCTGGCTGTGGATTCAAATCCATTTTCGTCACTCCCACAACGACAGGAGCATCCTCAAGTAAATCCTGGAAAGAAGTTAGAAAAAATTTCAAATCTTTCAAAGGATTCTGACGAGTATTATCGAGCAGTAGAATCAAACCCATACTGCCTTTACTCAAGATACTCCACATAAAGTCAAAACGTTCCTGACCTGGGGTACCATATAAATGTACCTTGGTATTAGCATCTAATCTGATTACACCATAGTCCATTGCAACAGTAGTATAACCTTTTCGATCCTGCGTCATATCTGACGCATTCGCATCAGTCTGTATCGGCGGATCATCCGATAACGCAGCGATAGCAGTTGTTTTTCCAACCCCTACTGGGCCGGTAAATATAATTTTATTTTCTACCATGATTGCTCCTGCTTAGGTATTAGTTGCCACGCAAGCGACCCATCAAACGTGCCAGTAAACCTTTCGGCTTCTCTGCACCGCCTTCAGTATCCTCTGCCGATTCGGTACCATCAGCCGTATGTAAAACCAATGGTGACACTTTTCGGGTCAGAATCATTTCTTGCTCTTGTTGTAATGCTGAATGATTCAGCGGCTGCTCAATTTCGAGTGCATCTATGGAATAGGTAGCAGCAATGTAATTTAAAACATCTTCCAATGACACTGGCAATAGTTTGTATAAGGTATTTAATGCCACAGGGCTACGAACCAGAAAAGCTGATAAACGTATAGCCTCAGGCAAATAAGCCAACCGAGTCAAATTTGGCCAAGCTTTTAATTTAATCACTGTATTTGGCGTAATTGGGGCAATCAAACGACCACGCGAAGTCCAGATCGACAGCTGCCAAATACAGGCTTGTAACTTAAGTTTCGCTTTTTTGTGCAATTTGTCTGTCGAAGCTGAGGCCGGAACAACACGAGTTTTCCATTCTACATCATTGCGCATGCACAATTTCTGCAAAACATCACTTTCCACTACCAGTAAAACCTTAGCCAAATCTGGAAATACGATCAATACAGGCTTACCCTCAAAGAGAATAGCGGTATCCTCTTTCTGTTGGGACAAATTCTTGACCACCCCAAGTAAAGTATGCTGAGTATGGAATCGCTCTATGGTAACTGACTGACTGGAGGTATTGGCAGAAGGGCTAATATCATCATTACTAGCTTTATCGGTTTTGGTTTCTACTGTTTCAAAATCTGAGTAAATTTCTGGCAACCAGACACCATTACCTTGCTGTAGATTACGCAGATGCTGAAACAAAGTATCAAATTTAATGGGTTTCATCAAATATGGCACAGTTATTGATGGTGCCTGACGTGCAAAAAACACCACTACTGCATGCGGATAAGTATCCTTAGTTTTTTGCCATATTGCTTCTCCATCTTCAGCATCGCCATCAACCAGAATCAATTCAGGCTGGACATTATCTTCAGGCTGAATCAGTTGATAATTGACGCTGTTATACATTTTGAATGCCATGCGCAACAGTGCTGTCTGACGATCATCAACATTGATGAGCAAAACATCGGCAGTTTTTACTTTAGGTATTGAATTGTTCATCATTGATTTTGCATACCACCGTGGTTAATACGTTTCAATAATTGACTCATTGCCAAAACAACTTCTTCTGGAGGAGTTTGAATTTCTGTGCGTATTGCCTGCAACATTTTTTCCAACCGTCCCCATTCTTCAGCACGTTCATATAAGTCAAATAAAGTAATGTAAAGCTGTGATTCTTGCGGATAGAGCAATACTGATTTTTCGAGTAAATCCATCGATTCATCAAATTGACCAAAAGTCAGTAATGATTTCACATCATGTAATACCCGTTCTGCAGGTGTTTCGCATACTTCATCTTCAGAGCTTGAATTTTCTACCAATGGCAGGCGCTTGGCCTTAAGTGCACTGCTGTTTATTGGCAAATAACCCTGTGTTATACCGATATCCCTCAGGACAGTTTCACCTGGTTTTTTTTCAAGCTGTTCGAACATAGGGTGCTGACCCAGACTATAGCCCCACCCTAGCATACGCTCTTTCACCTTATTTCCATATTGTCCTAAAGAATAATACAGGTTCCATAAATGCTGAGCAAAAACATTGATGCTGTTGTGTCGATAATCCAACGCAAGTGCGTCGATAATAAGCCCAGCAGGTTTTTTGGAAGTTTTAATGGCCTTATTCAGACATCTAATGGCTGCATCATACGGCAGTTGTTCTTTTAATAAAGCATAACTGTTTTCAGGCTTGGAAAAACTAAGAATTACTTCTCGTTCATCGCTACGAATATTGAAATGGCCAACATAACCCTCTACAAGCGGTTCCAGAGCCTGCTCTGCTATATTCTGAGTATTTATACCTTCTTCTGCAACCACTTGCTCATCAGGATATTCATTATGATTAATACCTGCTTGATTTTCAGCCTCCTTAACATCCCATTGTAATAAATCTTCAGCCAAAACTCTTAATGCTAGATGATTTTCATCTAGGACTAATCCTTGACGAATCAGTTTTTCGAGAATTTCTCGTTCAAAATAATTACGATACTGATCGATAATTTCACTTAGCTTATCCGTATTTTTTGCCTGCAAACACAATTCAGCCAACTCAGATACCAAGGTACTGACCATGGCGGCACTTTGCGTACTCGCATTCTGCTCCAGATAAGTAACTAAAGATTCTGCTGCTTTTTGGAAATAGCCGAATTGTTTGTAAACTTTATATTCCGTCAGATGATCTACTGTAGCGACTGAAACTGTTGCTTCATCAACAGGAGAAAGTTGCCAGTCCCAATCTTGTTGCGAAGTTGACGTATTATTTTCTGTTTTTTCAACCTTGGCTGCGGACCCTATAGAAGATTTCTTCTCAGCAGTGGTTTTAGTTTTTTTATTTGTAGTTGTTGTACTTTTACCTTTACCTTTACCTTTACCTTTGGTCTTAGCTACGGATTTATTTGCAGCATTTTTCTTTCTAGACTGGGGGCGCCCGCCTGCTTTTTGTCGCTTCTTTATGACAAACAACATAATTAGCAGAACAATTAAAACAGGCACAATTAATATTGGATCCATAGCTCATGCCCTTCTTGTATCTTACCAGCATATAAGCGCATTATTATTAAATGCATGATTTCCATTTACAGTAACGTTTGCTTACAATTATTAACAGGGTATATATTTTACCTGAGCTTGCGTATATTAGCCAGATTTTATTTTACTTGGGGCAACATGCCATTGGGCAACAATAGCCATACATAACCGGGATATTTCATTTTCCCTGCTAGTGCACCTGCCTCATCTCCATATCCCCAGAAATAATCTACTCTGACTGCACCATTAATAGCGCTACCTGTATCCTGTGCCATAATCAGACGATTTAAACCAAAACCGCTAGCTGGATGGGTTGTGGCAAGAAACAATGGTGCACCTAGACTGACGAAATGACTGTCTACTGCCGCTGAATAACCGCTCGTCAATGGGACACCAAGTGCACCAGTCGGCCCGCTAGCCGGTTCAGCAGAAGCGCGGAAAAATACATAGCTTGGATTTTGTCCCAAAACTTCTGCCAATTGCTGAGGATGCTGTTGTAACCACGCCTTTATCCCTTGCATAGATGTCTGAGCTAATGGAAGATAACCTTTGTGAGCCATATATTTTCCAATTGAAACATATGGATAGTCGTTTTTATTGGCAAATCCCAGCCGCAACATGCGTCCATCTGGTGTTTTTAATTGTCCGGAGCCTTGCACATGTAGAAAAAAAAGCTCTACTGGATCATTGGCATAACCCAATATAGGCGCTTTTCCATTAAGCGCTCCAGCATTAATCTGTGCCCGAGTGTAATAGGGAACAAACTGATTACCATTGATTCTGCCTTTTATGGCTTTGGTTTTATCATTTATTGGAAATGTAGTTAGATTGGCTATATATATACCATCTGCAGCAATAGCACCACTATTTTTATCGGTTAAACGAATGCGCACATTGCCTTGACGCTGGGTTGAAGATATTGGCACCACTATGAAATCATCTGGAATGCCATAAATTGGAAAGCGTGCCTGAACTGTCTGTTTGATATCGCCAAGCAGCATAGGCTCGTAATAACCTGTCACGGTACCAGCCAATTGTCCGTTCTGACTAATTTGCCAAGGCGTAAAATATTGCTCAAAGAATTTCTTAGCTTGATGATTATTTGCACCAGTATGTTGTGCCTGCTGACAGACCAACTGCCAAAGAGGCTGTGATTGCAGTTTACGACAACTGACTTTGAATGCCTCCAGACTGTGACCGAAAGATTGCTGTGACCACTGTGGTAAGGTGCCATAGGATACGACTCTATAACTTACACCGGCTTTTTCAGGTGTGTACACATAATTAACAGGCAGTGCTTTTCCTGTTGGCAAAAATACTGTTTCTGATGTTGGTAATGATGTTTTTTTATGGAGTAAATTACATGCAGCCAACAGGAGGATACTGCTTAAAAGTAGGTAACGGCGGATTTTATCAAGATTCATGATTAACATATTCTGGTTGATATATGGATATCATTAACAAAGAAAAATGTGTGTAGCAACATTATGGCAGGCTTCGGTAATTGATCACAAGAGGAAAGCTTAAATGCTATTTGACTGGAAATAAAAATTTTTTGCGAATTTGCCACTATAAAAGCTTTTCCGGACAACAAGCTAGAAATTTTTTATTCTTTAAGATTTTAATATGTCTTATTATGCCAATCCAAAACAGGCCTTCAAATAAAACTAAAAACTTTAATCCTAATGTTTTTATGGTTGTCAGACATTTTAAATACTTAGTTTTATCATTTAGAATGTTATGCATGATCGTCCGACCATTTATAATGGTGCTAAACAAGCCTGATTAAAGCTGTTCGCCCGCGTAAGCTGTAAGAATGAATGTGAGAAAATCGCGGGTTATGGTATTTAACATCTGGTTAACGTTAAAGAATTCATTGAAGATCGATTAACACGACAAGCTAAATGCGATATATCAACACTCGGCATTTATCTTTACTTGATGATGAGGTAAAGCAACCTTGTAGGGGTATTTATTGGGTTTGATGATTTTTGACGTTTGATTCATTTCTGACTTTCCTTTTAGGTTATCAGATTAAATAAAGACTATTACGCCACTGATAGTCGAACCGCGACCAACTTAATTGAATTCACAGCTCCCGAGGAAATCAGCATGACAGAAATACCTTTAGCGACATTAATAGATGACTCTCCACCAAATGCAATAATAACCTGTGGCTTAAACTCATAAAACGAGCTCCTTCTTGCAGAATATGGATACTTGGATCAGGTTTGACATCACTGGACACAGCTATTTCACTTTGTGCCAATTGTTCAGTAATTCGATTAATCAGTCCCTATGAGACCATAAAACTATCGGAGACGATCCCGATTCGCTGTGCGGCATACTGATTTAATATTTGCAAAGCATTAGCACCGCTGTAAACACATGATTTAATGCTGAACTTTTTAACCATCAAGTAATCTGTTGCTTAAAAAATAACGCAAAATTCATCACAAGTAATCTATCATTTATTATCTTCTAAGTAATCGGTTATCCTTATTCAATAATAGTATAATTTTATCATTAATTATTTGTAATATTATAAAAATTACTTAACTGTATTATTTTCCCAATCCTAAAATTGTTTAAATAAGCAATATATATATAGATCAAATCTCAATGTACTGAAACATGTTTAAATTTTCTATACCATTCATCTCAGATATCAGATCATAGTTGTGTTCGCATTTAACAAAATTCTAAAATTAGTATTAGTATTTTCTTGTCCCTTTCAAATACAAATCACAAAGTTATTTTGTATATATGTCAAAAAAAATACAGTTTGTAATTACACACGATATGTTAATTTTGCATCATTCAATCACACTGATATCCAACACTTAAACCAGAGTTTAATTAAAACGGAAATAGCTAATTTATTAATCTCTTTTGGCTATGGCATTTGGGGCCCCGCATTAGGTACCTTCTCTGCTTTTGAATTTGTCGGATTATTGGTCAGTAATCATACAAATAGCCACTGACACCACATCAGACTTTATTGACTTTCCTTTTGATTACTTCGACCCTCATACTGGTGGCTTCGGTGCAGATGTTGCTGCAACAGCTTAGGCAAAAAGAAAAGGGAAGCTCAGCTTCGGTTATGATATTACCGCAGCTCTGTATAATCTTAATTCCTCTAGTGTACTATTCGTTGGTGGCGTGTTTGGCCTGATTGGTTATATATGTATGTGGATATTTAACAAAATTCCTAATTTTCTTCAAGATTAGCTTGTGCCGACACAGTGGCATTTTCTGTGATTGTTTCAGGATTCATTACCCGTCTGGTATTTGGTAAACCGGAAAAAGGCATCAGTCATCTTAACCCGCTAGCAGAAAAATACTGGATGCCTTATCACAGTTGCTTAAGCCAACTGCTTACTCTCGGCTGCGGTGTTGGAATAACTGCCGGCTACCTTGGTATTTCCTTTGGCAGCAATGGCGCTTTATTGGCATTCGGTATGTTTGCTTTCTTCTTAATGTTCTTGCATTTTAATACTAACGTACCAATATCACATTATATCTGCCTGCTAGTGGCCACAGTAGTTTCATTATCAGGCAGCATAATTAGGGCTAGATTAATCGGCATAGGCTGTGACATTACTGGGAGAATTACTTTCTCCTCTATTTTTGGTTCACGGTGACACCCATATTGATCTTCCTGCTTTCACCATTTTTATTGCCACCACCACTATTCATTTTTAATCTACCATCGGGTTGTTTCGTGCAGCTACTTTGATTTAACTGCTTGAGTGCATAAATTTCATACTATAAAATTAATTTTTTTATGCAAAACAACAAAAGATTAAAGGATAATTATGAGTTTGAATAATAATGTCTTGGTGCTTAATTGCGGCAGTTCATCGTTAAAATTTGCCATTATTAATCCTCAAAGTGGGAAAGAATATCTGTCAGGGCTGGCAGAGTGCTTTCATCTGCCTGATGCAAGAATCAAATGGAATTTAGAAGGGCAGAAACAGCAGAGAGATCTGGGTGCTGGAGCAGCACATAGTGAGGCTCTAAAATTTATTATTGACAGCATTTTGCCACAACAACCGGAATTACTGACCAGTATTACCGCTATTGGGCATCGAGTAACTCATGGTGGTGAGAAAATCACCAAATCAGTTATCCTCGATGAAACCGTACTCAAAGATATTGAAGAAGCAGCCATCTTTGCACCACTGCATAATCCGGCCAATCTGATCGGTATTCGTGAAGCCATGCAGGCATTTCCACACTTAAAACAAAAAAACGTCGGCGTGTTTGATACCGCTTTCCATACTACCATGCCGAAAGAAGCTTATTTGTATGCCATTCCTAAAGAATTATACGAAAAACACGGTATCCGTCGTTATGGCTTTCATGGCACCAGCCACCATTATGTTAGCTTAGAAGCAGCCAAAATGTTAGAAAAATCAGTAGAAGAGACTAACATTATTACCTGCCACCTGGGTAATGGTGCCTCCATTACAGCCATCAAAAATGGTAAAGTAGTAGATACATCAATGGGTCTAACCCCACTGGAAGGATTGGTGATGGGAACCCGTTGTGGAGATATTGACCCGGCCATCATAATTTTCTTATCAAAAAATCTGAACATGCCAGTTGATGAGATAAATGATTTATTAAATAAAAAATCAGGATTAATGGGCTTAACCGGCATTAGCAGCGATTGTCGTTATGTGACTGAAAATTATGGCAAAGAAGAAGGTGCCACCAATGCACTGGATGTCTTTGTACATCGCCTAGCGAAATATATCGGTGCCTACAGTACCTTACTGGACGGGCGTCTCGATGCCATCGTGTTCACTGGTGGTATTGGCGAGAATTCAGCCGAAGTACGGGAAATGGCTATCAATAAATTGAATATTCTGGGTATGAGCATTGATCAAGAGCGTAATTTAGCAGCGCGCTTCGGGCAACGAGGTGCCATTCATAAAGAAGGCAGCCGCCCAGTACTGGTGATTCCCACTAACGAAGAATTGATGATTGCTCAGGATGCGGCACGTCTGACTAGCCAGTAATAAAAAGCCAAATTTAACCAGAACTATCTACTGGAAATATTCCATATGCAGATAGTTCTTTTTTTATTTGTGAAACTAAAAGCCACCGATTTCCATTTATTAAAATGGAAACCAAACTAATTTAAATATTTAAATACCACTTATAGAAATATTTCTTAAACTTTTAACCAAGCTATTCTGGTCAATCCGACCGACATAGTCAAGACAGTCTGTTACAATAACTCGTTAGTCAAACAAAATAATGTCTTAAGCCAATGAGCAAACCAACTTTGACACCGATGATGTCACAATACATGTCCATAAAAGCTGACCATCAGAACAAATTGCTGTTTTACCGGATGGGGGATTTCTACGAACTGTTTCTAGAAGACGCTGTAGAAGCGGCACGCTTACTTGATATTACCCTGACCACCCGCGGACAAATTAATGGTGAACCAATTAAAATGGCGGGCGTGCCTTATCATGCGGTTGAGCAGTATCTAGCAAAATTGGTAAAGCTCGGCAAAAGCGTGGCCATCTGTGAACAGGTGGGCGAAGTTGGTGCAGGCAAAGGGCCAGTAGAACGCAAAGTTGTGCGCATTGTCACCCCAGGCACCCTGACAGATAGCGCCTTGCTCGAAGACAAAGAAACCAACCGTATTGCTGCTTTGTATTTAGCCAAAAAACAGCTCGGACTGGCTTGGCTATCACTGCAAAGCGGCGAATTCCGCTGCAAAATCATTGAACCTGAAGCCGTGGTGCACGAACTAGCACGCTTACAGGCTGCGGAAATTCTGCTGTGTGATCAGACACAGGACAAGCTAAATCTCAATAGCTACCAACAACAACTGACTCGTTTACATGCATGGCAATTTGCAGCAGATACAGGTATAAGACTAATTACGCGATACTTCGGTAGTCAGGATTTACGAGCTTTTGGTCTGGAAGCTGGCAAACATGATGTTGCTATTGGTGCTGCGGGCGCGCTTTTAAACTACGTGCAACAGACACAAATGCAGCTACCTAAACATTTAGACAGCCTCACACTGGAACAGGGAACAAATTATATCGGCATGGACGCATCTACCCGCCGCAACCTTGAATTAACCCAGACATTAAGTGGACAAAAGGCGCCGACACTGTTTTCAGTGTTAGATCATTGTGCCACCCATATGGGCAGCCGCTTACTGGCAATGTGGTTACATCAACCCTTACGTCAGCAAAAACACATTGTGGCAAGACAAAAAGCCATTGAAACCCTGACTGTACACCGCGCCGCGATTGCCAGTATGTTAAAACAAGTGGCCGATATCGAACGTATTGCCGCACGCATTGCCATTGGCAGCGCACGACCACGCGATCTGTCCTCCTTACGTGATAGCCTGCACACTTTGGCTGATTTCAGACTGCCAGACATTCCGCACAGCAGTCTGGTTCAGACATTATTTGAACAGTTTCCGCCTGCCAAAACAGTTGCCGAACAATTAACAGCAGCAATCATGCCCGAACCGGCAATCTGGCTGCGTGACGGCGGCGTTATCAATCACAACTATCAAGAAGAACTGGATCAATTGCGCCGCCTACAGGATCATGGTGATGAATTTCTGCAACAGCTACAAGCACGTGAGCGCGAGCGCACCGGACTGTCGAGTTTGAAAGTGGAATTCAATCGCGTACATGGCTTTTATATCGAGCTAAGCAAAGCGCAGTCAGAGCAGGCACCGGCCAATTATCAGCGTCGTCAGACGCTGAAAAATGCTGAGCGTTATATTACGCCGGAATTAAAGGAATTCGAAGAAAAAGTGCTTGGCGCCCAGCAAAATGCCTTAGCATTAGAAAAGCGCTTGTATGAAGCATTACTGACGCAACTCCAAACGGAGCTACCGCTGTTGCAACGTTGTGCTAAAGCTGCAGCAACTCTAGATGTACTGACCACCTTTGCCACTTATGCCGATCTGGACGGCTACTGCTTCCCTCAGTTCGTCAAATATCCCTATTTACAGATTAAGAATGGCCGTCATCCCGTCGTGGCCGCACAGGTGAATCACTTTACCGCCAATGACACCCTGCTGGATGCCAAACACCGTCTAATGTTGCTGACCGGTCCTAATATGGGTGGTAAATCCACCTATATGCGACAAGTAGCCCTAATAGTGCTTCTGGCACATATAGGCGCCCCGGTACCAGCAGAAAGCTGCACACTGGGAGCATTTGACCAGATTTTCACTCGTATCGGCGCTTCCGATGATCTCGCTTCCAATCGCTCAACTTTCATGGTGGAGATGTCAGAAACAGCCTATATCCTGCATCATGCCACCGATCAGTCATTGGTTTTAATGGACGAGGTCGGCCGTGGCACCTCCACCTTTGACGGTCTGGCTCTGGCTCAGGCAATTGCAGAACATCTGCTACAGAAAAATCAAAGCTATACATTGTTTGCCACCCATTATTTTGAACTGACACAATTATCCGAACAATTTAACCATGCCTTTAACATGCACCTCTCCGCTCTGGAAGATGGGCAGGAAATTACTTTCCTGCATCATATCGAACCCGGACCTGCCAGCAAAAGTTATGGTATTGCCGTCGCCAAACTGGCCGGCCTCCCCAACCGAGCATTGAATGCAGCTTACCGGCATTTACAATCTCTAGAACAACACTCAGCAGCAAACCAACCGCAAATGGATTTATTTCAAGTCAAATCAGATCCAGAAACCACCTTTACAAATCACGAAATCAGCCCAACACCACTAACTTCCCCCTCCATACCAGCTGAGTTGAGCAACAAACTTAAATCATTAAACCCTGACGAACTAACCCCGAAAGCGGCTTTGACGACAGTATATGAACTGGTGCAATGGTGGCAGCAGTATCAGCAAAAAAACTGATCAATTCAGCTTAAAACAGCTATCGCTGATTTTAAACTTGACATTATCTATATTGTGCGTATAATTACATTCTTACATAGACGCGGGGTGGAGCAGCATGGTAGCTCGTCGGGCTCATAACCCGAAGGTCGTAGGTTCGAATCCTGCCCCCGCAACCAGATTTTTAAATGCCCTGTTTTGAAACAGGGCATTTATTTTGGCTAATAGCTTAGTCCATGACATTAATTTGTATCACCGTCTGATTTCAATCTCATCATATTATTGTTGTTACATGCCTTTTTATGTGATTTCAATAATTGAAAATGTTAAAAAGCTTGCACTCAAAAAGGTCAATTAAGACTTGTGTGATATCGTCAAACTTTATTCTGAACAGACTGTGCTGTTTTCTACCGATCACCATCAATATCCTTATTCTGGTTCCTCTCAATATTTACGGTTACTTTTTAAATTGTAGTTTCCTGTCTGAAAACAAGATAACCATTAATTCGTATGCTTTTATTTAGGCAATTTTCAGCACCGCAGCGTATAAAAATAAATTTATTTGTTGCTTCTAGATTTATAGCACATCATTTTTATGTTTATTTCCCCATTGGCACAACATATCTAAAACAGGAACCAGAGATTTGCCCCGTTCAAGCAATCCATACTCTACTTTGGGGGGTATCTGTGGATATTCTTTTCTGAATATCAGTTTGTCCCGTTCCATTTCTTTTAATGTATTGCTTAAGGTTTTAAATGAAATTTTATCAATACAGCGTTTTAGCTCATTAAAACGCATGGCTGGCTGATTTTCATTCAACCAGTAAAGAATGATTACTTTGTATTTTCCTTTAATTATAGAAAGAGTATAGCCAAAACCACTGTTTGCCAGTTTATCAGCACTGCAATGTTCATTTTTCATTTTATACTTTCCTTTTATATAGTATATAACTTTAATTACCGTACTTTACATTATAACCCACCTAAATTATATTGAACCACTTAATTTATATGTTCTCTAACAAAGTCTTGAAGGTTTTTATTATGAAAGAAACATTGATTGTTGTGGCCCATCCTAACTTAGCGGCTTCTACAGTGAATCGGTACTGGATTAAAGAATTAACTCAGTACGATAATCAGTTAACCATACATGATTTATATGCACGTTACCCATCAAATAAAATAGATGTGCGTTTCGAACAGAATCTGATTGAAAACCACCATAATCTGATTTTGCAGTTTCCGGTTTACTGGTTTAATTGTCCGCCACTGTTAAAACAATGGCTGGACAAGGTATTTACTTATGGGTGGGCTTATGGCCGCTGTGGAGATAAATTAACAAACAAAAAAGTTGGTTTAGCGGTTTCTGCGGGGATTAAAAAGAGTGATTACACTAAAGATGGACATTATCAGACCTCGCTTGAGGATATTTTAAAGCCGTTTGAATTAACCATGAATTATGTACATGCAGATTATCAGTCTGTATTTG
>JAGGIK010000042.1 GCA_024103515.1 Snodgrassella sp.
AAGAGCGTCGTGCGCGTTTTTGTTGATTCATCATTTTTTCCTTTTTAAGGTTAAGTTTACCTTACCCCCTAAAAAAGTTGTATGAATTAGTGTAGCCTATTCACTTTAATATCTGCCGCGTCTGTCAGCTAATCTGTAAGCAGAATTTTTCGTTCAAGTTTCTACATGATTCAGTAACAAGCTTAAGTTCAATTTATGAAGAAACTTAAGGCTTTTACGTAAGTTTGTTGCTGTATTAACGTCTAATTAAGGTAAAATTATACAGCTGGCCAATTGGGTTGGGCTGATTCTATTTTGTTACATACAGTTAGCTCTGCTTTAAAACTATACAGAATCTATAGTTTTCCTCATTGGCAATGATCTCCCTCTACTTTGTTTAATACTAACTGGTAAAAATGATAACGGCGTAAAAATTATATGTCTGATAAATTGCAATACATTCCTCTGCGTCTGCACACTGAATTTTCAATTGAAGATGGTATTGTGCGTATTAAAGAAGCGATTAAATATTCGCTTAGTCTTGGCATTCCGGCTCTCGGGATCAGTGACTTGATGAATGTGTTCGGACTGGTGAAATTTTATAAAGCCTGTCGCAATGCTGGTATCAAACCCATAATAGGTGCTGATATACGCCTGGAAAATCCTGATAATCCGGACAAGCCATTCAGGTTGATGCTGCTAGTAAAAAATCATGCTGGTTATTTGCGCCTAAATAATCTTTTGACAGATGCCTATGTTGCAGAGAACAGAAATACCAATCAGCCGGTGATTCGTCAGCAGTTGCTGGCTGAAGGTGATAACAGTGGTCTGATTTGTTTGTCTGGGGCACAATACGGCGAGATCGGACAAGCTTTACTGGCACAAAAACAAGAGCTGGCCGCTCAAGCATGTGCTAAATATCAGCAATGGTTTGGCAATCGCTTTTACTTGGAAATTCAGCGTTTGCCGGAACGGCCGGAGTGGGAAGCGGTGGTGGCTGGTAGTGTGGCACTAGCGGCTGAATTTCAGTTACCAGTTGTGGCAACCCATCCAACTCAATTTATGAAAACTGATGACTTTCAGGCGCATGAAGCAAGGGTGTGTATTGCCAGTGGTTATGTATTGGCCGATAAACGTCGTCCGCATGATTTTGTCCCGAGTCAGTATTTTGCCAGCCCAGAGGAAATGATCAGCCGCTTTGCTGATATTCCGGAGGCATTAAACAATACGGTAGCCATAGCACAACGATGTAATCTAACCCTAACCTTAGGGGAGCATTATCTGCCTTTATTTCCAACGCCAGAAGGCATGACGCTGGATGATTTGCTGACCTATTTAAGTAATGAAGGTTTGCGCCAGCGCATGACTATTCTCTATCCAGATGAGGCTGAACGGGCTCAAAAGATGCCTGTATATCAACAGCGTCTGGATTATGAGCTTAGTATTATTATACAAATGCAATTCCCTGGTTATTTTCTGATCGTACAGGACTTTATTAACTGGGCAAAACAGAATGGTTGTCCGGTAGGGCCGGGGCGCGGATCAGGTGCTGGCTCTCTGGTAGCCTATTCGTTGAAAATCACTGATCTGGATCCGCTGCGTTACAACTTGCTGTTTGAACGTTTTTTGAATCCTGAGCGCGTGTCGATGCCGGACTTTGATATCGATTTCTGTCAGGAAAACCGCTGGCGTGTGATTCAGTATGTACGGCATAAGTATGGCATTCCTGCCGTGAGCCAGATTGTGACATTCGGCACTATGTCTTCAAAATCGGTAGTACGCGATGTTGGCAGGGTACTGGATTTACCATTTGGTTTATGTGATCGACTATCTAAGTTGATACCGGTAGAGGCTAATAAGCCTCTGAGTCTGACCAAAGCAATGGAAGCTGAACCTCAAATCGGCCAGTTGTTACATGAAGAAGAGGCCGAAGAGCTGATGACATTGGCACTGAAGCTTGAGGACTTGACTCGCGGTCTGGGTATGCATGCTGGCGGGGTGTTGATGGCACCGGGTAAAATCGCTGATTTCTGTCCCATATATCAAGCCACTGGTGAGGATGCCTCGCCAGTGTCGATGCTTGATAAAGATGATGTGGAACAGATAGGTCTGGTGAAGTTTGACTTTCTGGGATTACGCAACCTGACCATTATTGAAATGGCCCAAGATTTTATTTTGGGTACTACCGGCGAAAAAATTGATGTAAATCATATTCCTTTAGATGATGTGGCCACGTATGCCGATATTTTTGCTAAAGGCAATACCACTGCAGTGTTTCAGTTTGAGTCGGTAGGCATGAAAAAGATGTTAATCACGGCCAAACCAACTAAATTTGAAGAAATTATTGCCTTTGTGGCCTTGTATCGACCGGGTCCAATGGATCTGATTCCAGATTTTATCCGGCGTATGCATGGTGAAGAAAAAGTAGAATATTTGCATCCATTTCTTGAACCCGTACTGAATTCTACCTATGGCATCATGGTCTATCAGGAACAGGTGATGCAGGCGGCGCAGGTTTGCGGTGGTTATACGCTTGGCGGTGCGGATTTGCTGCGTCGGGCAATGGGTAAGAAAAAAGTTGAAGAAATGGTCAAGCATCGTGCCATTTTTGAAGCTGGAGCCGCTGAGAAAGGAATCGATAAGCAAACGGCTAATGAAATTTTCAATTACATGGAAAAATTTGCCGGTTATGGTTTTAATAAATCTCACGCGGCTGCATATGCTTTGGTTTCTTATCAGACAGCCTGGCTAAAGTGTCATTATCTGGCTGAATATCTGGCTGCAACCATGTCCAGTGAGTTGACCAATACTGATCAGTTGAAAATTTTTGTCGATGATGGTCTAGATAATGGCATAACTTTTTTACCACCAAGTGTCAATTACTCTGAATACCGATTTACGCCTGACAATAATAAACAAATTCGTTATGGTCTGGGCGCAATTAAAGGCACAGGTGAAGGCGCTGTGGAGGCCATTGTGCGGGCACGCAAACAGGGGGGCGCATTTACAGATTTGTTTGATTTCTGTCAGCGGGTAGACCGACAGCATATCAATCGCCGTACCATGGAAGCATTGGTGCGAGCAGGTGCATTTGATGAACTGAATAGCAATCGTGCTCAACTCTTGGCCAATATTGGCTTAGCACTAGAAAATGCAGAGCAGCAGGCAGCAAATGCCAATCAGGGCGGTTTGTTTGATATGGTTGAGGATGCTATAGAACCCTTACAGATGACCGAAGTTAAGCCATGGACGCTGGCGCAAAAACTGGCGGAAGAAAAACAGGCTATAGGCTTCTATTTTTCCGGCCATCCGTTTGAACCTTATGCAGATAAAGTCGGTGCTTTGGTCAGTTGCAAACTTTCTGCCCTGAAACCATCGAATAACAAACAGAAGGTGGCTGGTTTTGTGACTTCGGTCCGTTATATTGTTGGTAAACGAGGTAAATTTGCTGTAGTACTGCTCGAGGATGGGAGTGCCAAACAGGAGGTTGTTGTAGCCGGTCAGGTACTGGAAGAATTTGGACATTATCTTAAAGCTGATCAGGTGTTGGTGATGGAATGTAAGGTTGCAGTGGATGAGTACAATGGTGGAGAAGGCCTTCGCATTACTGCAGATAATGCGTTCACGCTGACAGAAGCCAGTGCTCGTTCTGCACGTAGTCTGTATTTGCATGTGGCTGCGGATACGTCCATTGACCAGCTGGCTGCTATACTGCAACCGTATCGTGAACAGGCTAAAGCGCATATTCCGATTAAATTCTGTTGTGAAAATTCAAATGCTTACGGTGAATTAAGTGCTCCGGCAAGTTGGCTGATTAATCTGGACGGACAATTGCTGGAAAGTTTACATGAATTAGTAGGAGAGCAAGCAGTGCAGGTGCATTTTTAAAGGTAGCTTAATTGAAACCGCATCGAATGTATTGAGCAAATATAGTTCATTAGCGGGATAACTTTACTGTTAATAATGATGGTTAGCAATTTATTTGTATTTTACTTTTAGGCTATTTTTATTTGAAACATTGAAGTTTAGTTGTCTTAATGTTTACAGATGCTAATCGAAAAGTTGTGGTGAACTGATTAAACAAAGTCAGAAACTGCAACTAAATTCGTTTTTCAGCGATGATTTTAAAGGGATAAATAGAAACGTTGATTTCCTCAGCCATCATTAACGCATTACCACTTTTACCGCAGCAAAAAGGCGACTGGGGTGTTTATTTGTTGTTGTGTAACAATGGTGCATTTTATTGTGGCATAAGCAACAGACTTGAAATACGCTGGCAGGCGCATGTGGCTGGGAAAGGTGCACGTTATACTCGTATGTATCCTCCCGAACAAATGAGAGTGGTCTGTAGAGGAATTGGCAAGAGAATTGCTGCACAATGTGAATATCAGCTCAAACAACTGACTGCAGCCGATAAGGCGTGTTTATGGGGATTGCTAGATAATTTTAAACCAGCTCAGGAATAGACATAAATGAGTTCTATGTCTAAATATTGCCTGAACTGGTAAGAATGAAGATTTACATTAAATTATCAAATCCTTGACTGCCATTATTGCGTTGCGCCTTAGCCTTAGGGATGATGGGTTGAATAGGGCTTTCCATTGGCTCAGATCTATAATCTGAATCTTCGTTTACTTCGACATTGTTGTTTTCAGGAATAATCTGCGTAGCATTATCAGGAACTGTATTTCTCAGTTTGACAATATCGCCAGCTCCTTGAGTCCATTGTAAAGAATTAAGTGTGCCTTTGACTTTAGTTTTACCAGCAGAACAGCTAATACAGGTCAGAACACCACTAGGCTTAGCCAAAATCGCTTTTAAACGTTGCTGATTGACTTTTAGCTGATGAGACTGCGCCCAAGAATGAATACTGTTGTTTAAATTAGTCTTATTGAGATTGCGTTTATTATAAGGATCACGATAGATTGCAACCCATATGTCATTATCTCCATCGACATTCACAGAAGCTTGCTGGTATATCACTGTAGCATCGGACCCGCTTTTAACGGTAGCGGCGAAATCCAACGCGTTTTTACTGTGTAATCGCACACAACCATGACTGCGTACACCAGGAACACTGCTTGGTGCATTGGTGCCATGAATGCCCAGACCAAGTTTTGGTTCACCCAGACGCACAAAAACAGGACCTAATGGGTTTTTCGGTCCTGGGGGAACAGATTTAATCACTGTTTTACCACCCGCAGCCATTTCTTTCTGAATGCTTACAGGTACACTCCATGTAGGATTCTGGACTTTGGCACCGATTTTGAATTTGCCTAACGGAGTTTGTGTACGCATTTTACCAACCGCAATCGGGTAGGTTCTGATCATTTTTCCATCTTGAAAAAGAAAGAGGCGTAATTGTGGGACATTGAGAATCACCTGCTGACCTTCTGCCGGTACTGAAAAATCCGGCAACGCAACAGCAGCAAATGCACTGGAAGAGATGATAACAGTAGACAGTGAGCAAAGAGTTTGTTTAATCATTATGAATAATAATCCATTATGGTTATAAGTACTGGGCATAATCATAACTTAAATTATTGGTTGGTGTGAAAAAATATATAATTTTTTATCAAAAAAAAACCATAAAATTCTGTTTTTGTCTGATTTATTGCAAAACATTTGATGAAAATTATTCCAATTTCAATAACTTGATAAAAAAATATGTCTAGGTATTTTTATCCACTATAATTATTTTATTTCGTATTTATATAAAAAATACTTAAAATTCAAGTTTGTATGCTCGGTATGGGCATGGTTGGAAGAAACGGTGAGAATGGATTATTAGAATATACAAGTATCGTCGGAAGTACACTGTGGTTTTAAATTGTAATACATATTGCTTGGTATCAGTTTTTGTACTGAGCTGATTTTTTGACAAGCCATTCCCAACTAATAGAAAATACTTTAAATCAAATGTTCAACTTCTCAGTAACTAGCCAACTGGTTGAAAAATACATAGTCAAATATTATTTTTTCCACAAGAAGTACTAAGGATTTTGTTTGGAACAAAAACACATTGCACTGATTACAGACTGGAATCAGGAAGGGAAGGGCGTTGCCAGAGTCGCAGGGAAAGTGGTTTTTATTGAGTCAGCCTTGCCCGGTGAATCAGTACACTGGCAGCCAGTTCGGGTGAAGAAATCCTATGCGGAAGGCAAAATCAGACATGTACTTAAAAGCAGCACCGCCCGAATAACACCGCCATGCAAATATTATACCCGCTGTGGCGGATGCAGTTGCCAGCACATTGAATTCTCAGCGCAAGTTGCCCTAAAACAACGAGCTTGGCTAAGCCAGATGCAGCGTCTGGGTAAAGTGCAACCGAAAGAGTTAATTGCTCCGATCTATGGTTGGCCATGGCATTATCGTGAACGGGTAACATTAACCGCAGGATACAAACAGGGACAATTGCAAATCGGTTTTCGGGCACGGCACAGTCATGATATTGTGGATATCGATTATTGTCTGATTTTGCCCAATATTGTCTCCGATGCTTTACCCTTAATCAAGGATGTATTGCAACGTTGGCCTGAAGGTAGTGTGCAAAGTATTAGTATTAATCAGGGTAAAGAAGTCATTGCTCTTACATTACAAGCTGGCCAGATGAGTTCTAATATGCGGCAGCAGACACACCAGCTGATAGATCGGTTACAGCAGCAAACTAATAAGCCGTGGCAATGGTGGCATAACGATGGGCACCATATTGAACAACAAACTGTTTCGACAGCTACGCCTGCACTGTCTTATTCTTTACCCGAATATCGAATCAGTATATTTTATACCCCCAGTGATTTCACTCAGGTTAATCAGGGTACCAATGCACTAATGGTGCATAGAGCAATGCAATGGCTACAACCGCAACTGGGTGAAAGCGTCATAGACTGGTTTTGCGGTTTAGGAAATTTCAGTTTACCGATTGCACGCTTGGGAGCAACGGTAACGGGAGTAGAAGGTGTAGAGATGATGTGCCGGCGTGCTCAAGATAATGCGAATTTTAATGGTTTGGCTGAGCGCGCAAATTTCCAGCAAGCTAATCTTTTTGATATTTCCGGTAAGCAGATACAGCGGTTTGGCTATGCGCATAAGTGGCTACTGGATCCGCCTCGAGCCGGCGCACAACAATTAATAAATGCATTAAGTGAATTAGACGTGCAACAACTACCTAAGCGGATTGTCTATATCTCTTGTGACCCGGCAACACTAGCGCGTGATGCCGGTTTATTGATAAAACAAGGTTATCAGTATCGCGCTGGCGGAATCATGAATCTGTTTGCCCAGACTGCTCATCTGGAATCAATGGCGATATTTGATTGGGGGAATAATTAATTAGAGCGTGATTTGTGTCTGATATAATAAAGTTTTTAGGATATTCATTGTGATGCAGGACAATTGCTGTAAATAACAGGATTGAATTAAAATTTTAATATTTGGTTGGTGAAAACGGTTTTGAATCCGAATATTGTCGTATTACAAGATTATTATGGATAAATATTTTTTGAATAAAATGCTTGAATAGAAAGTATGCTGATGAATATATTGACTCGTTTGATGACGGTTATTTTTGCTGGTATGGCTTTGCCAGCAATAGCGGCAAATTATAAGATTGATCCTATGCATACCAACGTTCGGTTTACTTTAGATCATTTTGCTACCTCCAGTAATGTTGGTGGTTTTTATAATCTGAACGGTATTGTGCATTATGATGCCAAAACTAAAACAGGTTCTGTAGATATCAGTATTCCACTAACCGCTTTAAATACCGGACGCAGTACGTTTGATGCGCATCTACAAGGCAACGAATTTTTTAATATTGCGCAATATCCGATCATTCGTTTTGCCTCTAATGATTGGGTTTTTGATAAGCATGGTAAGGTAAGAGCGCTACGCGGACAGTTAACCATAGTGGGAAAAACGCACCCCGTAGCATTAAAAGCCAATAAATTTAATTGCTATTACAGTCCGATAGCTTCGGCACAGGTTTGCGGTGGGGATTTTGAAGGAATTATTGATCGCTCGCAGTGGGGCATAATTGCTTACCTTAAAGAAATGCCGGCTAGTCGGTATGTGAAATTAAATATTCAGGTAGAAGCAATCAGACAGTAATGTAAGATAGTGTGGCCTAAAATATTGGCCGGTAAATTTTTTCAGGGTTGCTTGCCATTGGTGCTGGAAATTGATTGCGATGTTTCTTAGTAGCGTAAGCGTTTTGTTTGGATTGACCATATTGTAAACCAGCTTGTTTTGAGTCTTATCGAGGTAGAACTAGATTTATACCGTCGAACTTAATCAGTGCGTGTAGATATATGTACACATTTCTTCAGTTTGACTGGACATTAAGCTTTAATTTTGATGGCCACGCTATATGGTAAAATTCTAAAGCGAAGCAGTGGAAGTGAATCTCATATTTTATATACAGATGTTGAAAATATATAGAAAACAATCTGGAGAAGTTTTTGATTGCGTGATGGATCAAACTTACCGCATTTAAATTTTTGGTACTATCTAGACCGTATTAAAGTAACAGCAACAAATTGCAAAAATGGCTAATCTGCACTATTAGCATAATGGTTTTAAAAACCATTTACAAACTAGATAAATTAATTGAATCTATTGAGAATAAAAAACGGTGCCATCAGGCACCGTTGTTAAATATACTTAGGTTAATCAAGTCTGTTCACGCCGTTTTTTTTCAGCAATTCTTCAATCTGTTGCTGCACTTTGTCCTGTTTGGCTATTTCCCTTAGCTCATTTTTAACCTGATCAAATTCCGGCGCCTTGGCATCTTGACGGATTTCAGCCAGTTTCAGCAGATAAAACCGCCCTTCAAACTCAACCACATTTGCCGTAATCTGCCCTTTGACTAATTTGCGTGCCAAACGAGCAAATTTAGCTGGCAATTGACGTGCACCAATCCAGTTAGTTGATGGAGCTGATGGATTATTTTGCTTCAACAGCGTCTCGTAAGCCATTCCCTTTTTAAGTTTATTCAGACCTTCTTCTGCCGCCGCTTTAGTTGTGAAAACGATGGGTACAAGGTTGAATTCTTGATAATATAATTCATATTGCCGCCGCACATCATTCTCATTAACTTTGGTGTTGACTGCCAAGTAATCAACATATTGAGTGGCGAAAAACCGAGCTTCTAGATTTTGCCAAGCAGCCCGAGTTTCAGGCCGTTTATCCAGTCCGGCTTTAAGTGCCTCAGATTTCAATAAATCAGCAGTCTGCAATTGTATGATAATGTCTGCCTTCAATTTATTCGGGTCAGGTACAGCACCTGCGGTTTGATTCTGCATCTGCATCTGATTCTGAATTTGTTGTAGAAAGACATTAACACGCTCATTGTCAATCGAAGGCGGTATAGCAAAAGCTAGACTGGTTGCAATGACAGTCAAACCAGCCAGCAAGGGGGCAGATTTTTTCATGTCTAGTGTTCCTTAGTCTTGGTCTGCGTCAATTATGCTATGAATATCAAGTTATTTTTTGATATTGGCATTATTAAATAGCTGTTCAATAACTTGATTTACCTTAGAATTTTGTATGCGACGAGTCAATGCTGGGCTTAATTCTTCTTGAGAAGGTATTTTTAAAGCTCTTATGTCGTTAACATAAAAAATGATATATATATTACTGTCTGGGCGAACTTGAACAGGGGTAGTAGTGTGCTGACCCTTTTTCAGATTTTTGATTGCGTTATAAACTGGGTCAGCATTGGCTTGCAAGTCTTTAAGATTGATATAGCCTTCTGAAATTCCCCCTTTTTGACGGCCAGATTTGTCAATTGAGTATTGTTTAGCAACAGTGCTGAAGTTTTTCTTGGCATTCAAAGCAGCAATAGCCTTTTGGGCGCTATCTGGGTCTTGGGTAATAATTTCACCTAGCTGAACTTCTTTGACGCCAGAATAATTTTTAACCAGATCATTATAAGCAGCCTGTACTTCTTCGGGTTTTACGGGATTATTTTGAGCGACCTGAGTCAGATAAGCTTGTGTCAACAGATCATCTTTAAAAATAGCCCATTGAGTTTTAAAGTTGGGTTTTTTGTCATCACCCAGCTGTTTGGCTTTATTTTCCGCTTGTTTTAGCAGATCTAAGTATTGTGGATCTTTATCAATCTGTTGTTTTTTTGCAGCCTGAATAAGCAAGGTGCGCATAATCAGACGGTTGGTTATATCCTGACGCAATTGAGGCGAATCCTGAAACTGGCTGTTGCTTTCTTTAATTAATAGAGATACTTGATTGTCAACTTCTTTACTATCAATTTTGGTGCCATTGACAGTAACCAGCGTTTGAGCGGAGGCCAGTCCGGACAGACTCAATATTAGGGTGGCTGCAATTAAATGTTTTTTCATGGGTAATTCTTTCTTTTGTTAATTTCAAGTCAAGCAAAATTATAACGCTAAATATTCACTATGAGTTAATGCCTTGATACTTAATGCATGAATGATCTGCTGTTGGAACAAATCATTCAGTAATTGATATATTTTGCGCTGTCGTGCAACACGTGATAAGTGGATGAATGCATCACTTACAATGGTTAAGTGGTAATGTCCACCACCATTATTATGTAGGTGTCTCGCGTGCAAGTGGGTATGGTCAATCAGTTTAACCTGTTTCGGCTGCAATGACTGTAAACGTATACAGATCGCAGTCTGAATATCATTCATCAGGCAGCACTTTCTTAAATGGGCGAATCAAAATTTCCTCATATACGCCTGCATTGACATACGGATCTTTTTCTGCCCATGCCTGAGCCTCGTCAAGGGAAGCAAAGTCGGCAATGATAAGACTGCCGGAAAATTGGCTGTCATCTTCAGGTAAGGGGTTTGGTCCGGCAACCAGCAAGCGATTTTGTGCTTGTAACTCCTTTAATCTAGCCAGATGTTGGGGACGTGCCTGCAAACGCGCTTGCAAACTGTGCTCAGTGTCAGTAGCTAAAAACATGAATAACATGATTATTAATCCTTGTGCCGACATACATTAATATAAAGGGACTGCCCGATAGCAAACAGCAATAATAAAACAGGGCTACCAAATAATTTGTAGTTCACCCATTGTCCCTCTGTGAAATTATAGGCTACAACTAAATTCAATCCGCCTAATAAGATTAAAAATACTACCCATGCATAAGTAAGTTTGCGCCACATTGTTTCTGACAGCATTATTTCTTTACCTATGGTATTTTTCAAGACATTTTTATTCAGCAGCTGTGACAGAAGCAAACCAGCAGCCATCACCCAAAACAATACCGAGGGTTTCCACATAATAAAATGCGGATTTTTTAGCAAAATAGTGGCACTACCAAATACAATGACCAGTAACAGGCTTACCCATTGCATTGTCTGTAGGCGGCGATATTTCACCAAACACCAGCATGCTTGGATAATGCCGGCAGCTATAGCCACTTCAGTTGCAAGTATAATATTTTTGCTTAATTCATAGGTAGCAAAAAAAAGGATGACTACCAGAAATTCAAATACAGCTTTCATTAGATAAATGTGTTTTCAGTTTTCAAAAGATAAAGAAATTAGATATATTAAGAATACTATAATACCTTAAGTTCTCTTGCTTGGTGTTGATTTTTTGATTCAGTTAATGAGCTTATCAGATAACGGTTTCTAAAATTGCATTAAAAAATTCTTTTATCAATATAATTTTCATTATCCTTTGCATCTATGTAACAATTTTATCCATTGACGTAGCGTAGATAAAGTTGACAGTTAGGCTATCTCATCATTTTTGTCTAAATTATAGTGCCCTTTAAGGGGCATTTCCGAAATCAAGTATCTGCGATTAAATTTTGGCTTTAACACATCTGCTCTTTCTATTTTAAATACTCATTATTTGATTGTATCAGGCTTTAGAGCTTTACTTGTTTGAGATTTAAATTATTTCATTTTCTGTTTATACGGCTTGATACCTCTATAATATGAAAAGCTTGTTTGTAATCTTTATCTAAAATATTGTTGGTTCTCTCTAGAATAACATTACTCTTGGCCATTATCTTTTTCCTATTTTCAAGTCGTGCTGGTTTAACGGATTTGCTGTGTATTCAAAATGGCTGCCACATTATTTATTTTGAATAGGTGATGAGAAAAGATTTTATCTGTGAAGCGGTTATTTAAGCTAAGTTTTTTTCGAGTTTTTTAAGACTTTTGCTAAATATCTTAAAGGTCTTTGGTATAAATCAATAGGGTAGTCTGTATTGTCTGCAAATGGCCGGATTTCCAACCCTTCATTCAGTCATTGCGGATATATAGATAACAAAACATTATTTTTAATAAACGTAAGCTTATAAAATGATTTTGCTGATAAAGCAGTAAAACACAGCAATTATTGGGAATTTCCCAAACATTGTCCGTGTTGCTTGTCACCATCAAATATTCATTTTGTGGATTTAAATTATTTTTTTAATGTTGATAGATTTTGAATAATATATTTTTTCTTTTGGGTGAAATTGTCCTTCAATTTCCTTAAATTTTTTCTAAATAAGCTGAAACTCTAATCGGTCTAGAGTTTCTGACTCTTCGAAAAATTATTGTTGTATATGGATTTTATATATTTTTTCCATTTCTCTTTAAATTTGTCATCATGTTTGATTAAGTACCCCTAATCTTCTTAAGAAGAATAAGGGTAATCGATTAAGGAAATATTTTGAGTATTATTTCTCATATAATCAATTATTTTCGGATTAATATATCTTTATTTGAAATATTAGTTGCATTGGATTTTAGTTGATATGTGTTGTCGCTGTTTTCCGACAATTTACTACGGTATGCATGGTGATTTGCTGTAGCACAGAAACTCAGCTTGGATACAAAAGCGTGATACCTGTGATCGATGATGCCGTTCTCTTCATTTTGCCACTCCTAAATCTTGATTGGATCAATTCGCTGTGGGTTAAAAGGTTAGGGGCTAAATGAAGTCTGCTGATGCGTTAATTTTGTCCTAAAATACAGTAATTTTACTAAGAATACCTACTATTTTGTATATTTGACTAATTCTAAAAAGTGATTAAAGGGGATACAAACAAAATTGAATATTCTTCTTAAGCAGCAAAAAACATGGAATAACACCGGCTAAGGATAGTTTGCTACTATCAAAAGTTTGTTTCGTTTTTTGCGCAAAGCAAATATAAAATGCTCGGTATTATGGGCTATAATACTGGCTCATGTTAATCTTGGAATCAGTTTAAATTAAATATGTATGTTAAAATTAACTATTTTCTAATGAATTTTACCAATTAGTTAGGATTGTCAGCGTCTTAAAAAATAGACAGATAACAGGTTTTGCGATAGAAACCGCTATAAGTGGCTTGGCATAAAGGTATCCTAAAAGCTATTATAACGTGAGATAGTATTAAAACAGGTTTATTAAACGTTAAACGCTCGTTTGATTAGTAATTAAGAGAAGTTTCATTTTGAATAGGTATTCGTTGTATTGGACGGGTACTATACCGGTGAGGATACGGGTTTGAAAAAGGCTAATAATCAAAAAATCATAGCATTATCTTTACTTATGCTTAGTAGTATTCCTGGTTGGGCAGGGCTAGGAAGTTTGCAGGTTAACTCGGCATTGAATGAGCCGTTTTCTGGCACTGTTGTTGTTACTGGTGATGAAGCCAAAGCTGCTTTAAGGGGAAAACCAAGTGTTTCAGGTGCAAATTTGCAGGTTAGGGTGACACCTCAAGGGCAAAATGCAATCATTCATCTGCATTCAGCTTCTCCTATACGCGATCCGATGATGTCATTCAGTATCACAGCTGGTAATCAGGGACGACAGTATACTGCTATGCTTGATCCCCGTGACTACATGCTGCCGAATTCTGATAGAGTAAAAATTAAAGCTAAACAGCAATCGGCCAGTAACGTTCAAAGAAAACGCTCTGAAGCGCGGGCTACTGCCGCATTAAACAATGCTCTTGCTTCCGATGGAGCTGTTGTTGAGTATACGGTTGACAGTAACGAAACGCTTACCGATGTAGCGCGTAAAGTAAGGCCACAAGGTTTGACACTTGCGCAAACCATGCATGCCCTGGTTGTTGCCAATCCGCATGCTTTCCGCAATGGCAATCCTGACGTGATGTATCGTAATGCTAAATTGAAGATACCTTCGGCAATACATTTATCCCGGCTGGCTAAGCATAAAATACTAGCTGATGATAAAAGGGGATCGGGTGGCGTAGACAGACCTGCTGAAAAATCTAGGGATCAACATTCAGTTCCGCCTACTGATAAAATTGATAACGTGGTGGAGGCTAAGAACAATAAAGCTCAAACTATGCCTGATACGGATTCAGCCAACCCTGCTGCGACTGCCGTGTCTGCACCAGCGGTCAATCCTGCACCAAGTGCGGCTTCAACGCCGCCGATGGCCTCGGTTGAGAATGCCTCAACAGAGACAGCTGCCTCTGCCGCTTCTGTTGTGGTGGCGGAACCCGTTGAGCCTCACACACAGCCAGTACAACCACCACAACCAGTTCAGCCACCAGCAGAACCTCAACCAGCAGAGGAAGACAGTTGGTTACCCGAGTGGTGGCCATATGCATTAGGTGGTGGTGTAGCTGGTTTGTTAATCATCGCAGCTTTATTGCTGATCCGTCGCAAAAAGCAAAGTACTGATTCAGATGAGGATGACGATTTTGAAGATGAGGATGATGAACTGGACGACGATGATGACGATATTGTATTTGTAGACGCACCTGTAGAAACACCTACTATTCAAAATAAAACATCAAGCGATTCTGGCAATCAAAGTCAAGCTCAGCATTCGACACCGTCATCTACTACTAATGCAGCCACAACGGCATCAGATGATGATGACTGGTCATGGCTAACCCAAAGTGAAATACCAGAACAAGAAATAGCAGATTCAAAATCTTCTTCGGTAAACTTAGAGGAAAAGAAAGCTACCTCTCAGCAACCACCAGAGGAAAAAAGTATCGCTCAAACAGAAACTCAGCAAACCAAAACGTTTTCTGATGATGAATGGTTGAATTTTGATTTTAATGATCGCAAACCGGCTGCTGCTGAAAATACCCAAGTTCCTGAGGCAGAAAGCAGTGATTCTGATTTGTCTTGGCTAAATCAGATTGAGCAGGCAGAACAGCTTGATGTAACTGAATCAAGAGCAGTTATACAAGAGAAACCTAGTGAAAACGTTACAGTAATATCTGAAACAAATGCCGAAGAAACAGCCGATTTTGAAGCCATGAAGTGGGTTGTCGATGAAGATGCTCAACCTATTTCAAACGATGAAAAAGCTGCGCAAAGTATTTCTTTATCCAACGGACTAAAAAAATCCACTGATAATATACAATCTGAAAAGAAATCATTCATCACCATTGTGCAACCTCAGCATGATGATGTAGAAACTTCCCAAGCTGAGGAAGATACTCTGGCTTTAGATTCGCTGTCCGATCTGCAATGGAATGCCGACTTCAAGCTTGATGATGAAGTAGGTTCAGCAAATAATGAGCCAGCTCAATCTGATCAACAGACGATCAGCCAAAAGTTGGCTCCGAAAAATCAATCTGTATTTGCCGCTCAAGATGATGTGGTTAGTGTTGATATTGACTGGAATGCCTTATCTTTAGATCAAGAAGTCTCTTCAGAGGCGACTTCTGCACAAATGCACACTTCCCCTGCAGAAGATGAAAAAGTTGATTTGTCGTCAGTGGATTTCAGCTTGAGCGATGACTTTTCAATTTCCTCGCCAGTGGAAGAGGTTAGTCATGCAGAAAAAGTATCAAATAAACCTCTAGCACCAGCAACGCGAACTTCATCTTTTGCTACTGGTCTGGGTATTCAGGATTGGGAACGTGAAAGCTCAGAACCTGATGTTGATCAACCTTTGACTCCAGAACAACAAGCTGTACCGTTACAAGCTAAACTGGAACTGGCAAAAATGTATCTCGAAATGGACGATGCTGTCACCGCACGCCAGACCTTGCGCGAACTGGTAGAAGAGGCAAATGGTTCGATATTGGCAGAGGCGCAAAATCTGTTGTATAAGTTAGGTGGTTAAAACTAGGATGTTACAATCTTTGCAATTGCAAAGTGCATATATTTTTTAATCCATTAGAGACTGAATTCCGGTTGACTCGGTTTTCAGTCTTTTTAGTTGGCTTGAATTGATCAATGCTGTTTGGTGTTTCTAATGTTGAGTTGCTAAGCATTTGCTTTGCTATCAATTATGCTAAATGGTGTTTGAATGGTATTTTTGAGTAGGAAGTCTCATTTGTTTGCATTGAAAAAGTAATATAGGAATGTAAAATATTAATTTGTTAAATATTATTTTCGGTATATTTAATCAAGCTGATTTAGTCGTAATTATTGATACAGATATTGTTGTTTGTTGTAACTTATTAAAAGAGTAATTTTTATTAAGGATTATTATGTTTGATTCCGTAAGGCGATTTTTGAATTTATTAACATGTTAGCTATAGGTTCCAATTTTATTGTTGTTTCTTTATCGCGCGTTTCAAATCATATAGAAAGTTTTGCAGATTTTAAATGAGAGATGGGGGCGTGTCAGTGCGGATGGTTTATTACCTTATTCTCATTTATTATATTAATTATGTGTATCAACAATATTATATATGTGGTATTGTGGGTATAAGAAAAATGAAAACAATGCATCATAAGTTCTTAAAAGAAAGATGT
This sequence comes from Snodgrassella sp., assembly GCA_024103515.1. Lineage (GTDB taxonomy): Bacteria > Pseudomonadota > Gammaproteobacteria > Burkholderiales > Neisseriaceae > Snodgrassella. The sequence continues at coordinate 16,650 of JAGGIK010000042.1, forward strand.
AGAGTTTTTGATTTAACTGATTCAATAATATGATTTTAAAAAATTTTGATATAGCTTATCAATATATTAACTGTGAAAATAATAATTTAATTATCAGTAATAATTTAATGAAAATTAATGGATGGTGTAAAAATATTAATAATAATTTGTCTGCTTTAGTAGTCTATGACAATAAACTTTTTTATCTTTTTGATAAAAAGTATGGAATAACAAATGAATATCATATAAAATTAAAAGATGGTAATAATAAGCGGGAAAGGATTTTTGAATTGATGAAAAAGGATAAATTTATTTTAAGTTTTATTTACGAAATAGATAGGATAATTGAGGGAAATTCCCCATTTGAATATATTGATGATGAAGATAGTGATTGGGGAATATTTGTAGAAAATAGAATAAATAATTTAACCAAAAAAACAATTTTATCCAAATATTAATGGGATAAATCTATACTTAAAATTTATACCCAACGAGTTTATTTATGTGAAATATTAAAACAACTCCCTGTTATTTAGGGTAATCTAATTCTTTGGTTTGGTCAGAAAGATATGGACAAACAATTTATGACAGAATTAGCAGTTGATGAGTTAATAACAAAAGGTTATATAAAGAAAATAAATTAGATAATAACAATTATAGATGCAAATACCCTATAGTTAGTACAAAACAGACGTAGAAAATCATGCCGCTTGTTTTAGTGTTTTATACTCAATCAGCTCATATTATTTAATGCTTCATGAGCTCTCTCAGTGTTATAAACTATTAGCCATTCTTCAGTTACCTTTTTTGCTTGTTCTAGATTATTAAATAGATATAAATCCAGTACTTCTGTGCAATAGGTACGATTAAATCGTTCAATATACCCGTTTTGATATGGGCTGCCTGGTTGAATATCATCTAGGGTTATACTATGTGACTTTACCCAATCAGTGAATGTTCTTCCGGTAAATTCCGCTCCATTATCTACGCGTATTTTGCGTGAATAATCATGATATTCAGCCAGTTTATCCAGATAACGGCTCATCCTATCAGCCGGTAAGCTGACACCACCATATCAATGCCTAGCGCCTCACGATTAAAGTCATCGATGACATTGAAGGTTCTAAACCTGCGTTGATGGCGATGGCTGTCACGCATCAAAGCTATTGTCCAGTATTCACCTAGCTTACTCGGTACCGATCGTTATTCTGGGCAGGGTGGAGCAATACGCTGTTTATACTTTACCCTCAGATTAAACTTTAATTCACCATACACCCGATACACATGTACATGATTTCACTGATGACTGCCAAGCTTTCTGATACGATTAAAGCATTTGGGAAAGCACCAGTGTCAATGCTTATCGGTCATCGCACTGAGTACCGATATAATCACCGAATCATCCGGTAACTTGGGTTGATAATAGTGGATAGGCTACACTAATTCATCCAACTTTTTTAGGGAGTAAGGTAAACTTAACGCTAAAAAGGAAAAAATAATCAATCAACAACAACGCATACGACGCTCTTTTAATGCTGATTTCAAAGCACAAATGGTTAAACTTGATCAGCAGGGAAAATCGCGCAGTCAATTGGTCAAGCAATACGATTTGACACCTTCCGCTTTAGACCGCTGCATAAGC
>JAGGIK010000043.1 GCA_024103515.1 Snodgrassella sp.
GTTATCGTGTTGGACAACATAAAACAGCAGATTGAGTGATGTGTGCACTAAATCAGATTAAGCAACCGCTGTCATCATTACATCTGTTTTATTCAGATAGAGCAAAGGAGTTTGATAGTCAAGTACTAGATAAGTGTTATAATACATTTAATATACAGGTTCACTACGTAAAAAGGGATGTCCGTATGACAATGCAGTGGCAAAAGCAACATTTAAAAGCATTAAAACTGAATGTGTTAAAGGAGAAAAATTCATGACGACTGGAGAATGACAACAAGCCTTTGCGGCTTATGCTTATTGGTACAATCATCAATGGTTACATTCATCGTTAGGCTAGCCTGAGGTAGAATTTCACAAACGGCTACCCCTTAATTTTGTTGTTTGAATAGGTGTTGCCATTCCAGGCTAAGCATTTATAACATCGAAAAAGCTCATTAAGCATTAAATAATATGACGCCGATTGGATTTAAACCCCTAAGAAAAGCAGGATTATTTTCTACTTGAATCTGGTACTAAGTTTAGGGTATTTACAAACCAAAGAGCAATTTTTTAAAATATTAATTTTAAAAAACTTTGCAAAATAATCTTTAACTTATCACCATGCAATAACATTGCAGTAATTTACAAAACAAAATCTAGCTAAAGTTGATTAATATTAATTTATGGTAGGCATAAATGAAAGAATATAAAGTTATTATTTATCAAGAAAATTTGATTTCCTCAATACTTTTAGGTTCAGCTAAAGTTGACCCCATCAAGTTCACTGCTTTTCTCAATAAACATGCTCAACAAGGTTGGCGCGTGGTTACGATGGAAAAAGATTTGCGCCGTGCGTTGCTTTTTTGGAGTAGAGAAGCCTATATAGTTATATTAGAACGGGAATGATAATTAACAAGATTACCTCTTTTAAAGATTAAAAGAGGTAATCTTAACACCCAAAAGACTAACATACTGATAGGGAATTAGAACTATGTTATTCGCTATTGCACTTGGAGTACTCATCATATATTTTTTAATCAAAGATTATCTAGATGACAAGAAACTTAAAGACGATGACTATTTAGAGTGAACTGATATATTAAAGCAAACAAAATCATAATCTTGAATTGTCGAATTGCAAATAGCTAAAATTAATTAGTTGAATACCCTCACTGACTCGTCTGCATCAAATGTAGTAGAAAAACGAATGTAACCCACTTCTTTTAACTGACAGAGCAACTCGTAAACAATAACAAAATCTGTCGATTTATTTTCAACCATTTGAATTTGCAGTGCTTGTACGCGTGGTTCATATTTTAAAACAGTGAAAGTAATATATTTTTGTAATAAAGACAGACTAGAGGGTAAATGTCGATATATAACACTTAAATCTGGTAACCCATAATCAGGTATATGTTTAACGCTCCCACGACGAGTATTTAAAATGCGTTCGATGTTATTCATCACACTAAAGATATAGCGCTCTTTAGGATCAAGACTATCAAAATGAATATCTCCAGAAAAATTTAAAGTAATTTTTTCCAATATAGACGCATTAATCATAATAAAGTTATTGATACTTTCTAATATAAAAAACAATTATCCCAGTCTACTGATTTAGCAATACACAAAACATTTTTAATCAATACTAAACTATATAGCCGATAACCACGCTGCCACAGCATTACTCTTTAGCAACAGATAGTATCTTTTTTGCACCTTTTTCCAAATTTATCCTGAGCTTTTTGTTGATCTTGCTGTTGTACATTACCTTAGGGCTCCAGTATAGCCTGCTGATATTTTTTCGCAAGCTGTGCTTGTTTCTTCTGCTCTTTTAATGCTTTTTTCTGTGCTTTTTCTGCCTGTTTTTGCTGTTTGAGTAAATCCTTAAGCTGCTTTTTGGCTTTCAATTGTGCCTGCGAACCATCTATCAAAATATAGTTGTCTCGAAATAATTTTAACTTATTCACAGAAATTAATATTTTCCATGTCTTATCATTAGTTTCTGGTTTATTGAAGAAAAACACCAAACCTAAATACTGCGTTTTATTATCAATATCCCCTTTTACTTCCTGAGTATCAAAAGGATAGATCATCCGTATATCTTTTTTTATCAATTCTTCAGCCAGAGCATGATCTGCATCTGTAAGCAAATCATAATAGCTGGCCTGATTAAATCGATTATCACTACGTAATTGATAAATAATCATTCTAAAAGTATTTTGTGGTGATTTATCGGTCTGATTTAACAGGTGCGCGGAGACCACCTTAAAATTGTAATGATAATGTTTTAGCTCAATAGCTTCTTTTCCTGCTTTGCGCGCATCCTCGTATCCTTGTTGTAATAATCCACAACCACATAATCCCATCAGTAAAATGAACACAGACAAAAACCGAAAATTCATCTATAATACCCCAAGAAAAATCGAAAATTGCGTATTAGGCTCCGGCTGACCTACAGTGACACCGGCACTTAGTTGCTGTGGCGCAGTAGCAGTGAGTTGTGCCACCGGCAATAAATCTGCACTGATTTTAGCCACCAGTTCAACATCAAGTGAATAACCAACATATTTTTTAACCAGTGTTTTTAAAATCATTCGCACTGGCTGATTCTCATACAATAAATTCAATATCGCATAATTATTTAATTTTATCGATATTCTTATACGGCTATTGGCATCATACAGAAACCGGCCTAAAACTGCATTTCCAAAAGCAATACCTGTGCCCAGCGATAACTGAGCAACAGGATATTTTACGGGAATAAACTCTTCAATCACTACCTCACTGGCAGAAGGAATAACATAATGTACAATTTCTTTTAAACCGAAAATATTTTTATTTTTTTTATTTAAACCTTTAATCACCCCTAGATAATAACGCGGATCAATAGTAAAACCTTTGCGCCCATGAATTAATGTCAGTAATGCCTGAGAAAGACGATCTGAGGCATTCTGACGATACTGGAATTCATAATGAAAACGTTTCCATATCTGATAAAACAAAGTCATCAAACGATGATGGAATATATCCAGAAATGCTGTCAGATTTTCCATACCATCTTTTTTTTCAGCACTTTCTGCAATAAGCCAGTTGGGCATTACACCATCTGTACCAATTAATCCCATAAAAGTAGTAAATACAACTGGTAGCTTGTAATCATAAACAGATTCAGGCAAAGCATGCTTAAGTTCACTAGCAGGAAAGCCAAGATATGGCCAGGCACAAAACTGCAATGTCAATTCACTTTCGCTCTGTAAATCAGGTACACGCAAATTAATCTGATGCAACTCCAGCAAATGACAAAACTGAAAAAAATTATATGCTTCTGGTACCAACAGTAAGCGATTGAACAAACCGGCATTCATCAAAATTTTTCATCCACATTGATTGGCCAACTTAAAGTAATTGCCTCTGGCTGTACCACTACAATTACTTTAATAGCTAAATTAAGCTGAGCATAAGCAATTAAATAACGATTCAACACATAGGCAAATAAGGCTGCATCGGCTTCATTAATAAAACCAGCACTATCCAGTTCAATATTAATAACCAGACATCTAATCATCATTCCCTGGTGCATAATATGCTGAATTTCAGTCTGAACAGCAGTAATTGCAGCTATATTTTTTTCATTTGCTGCAGCCGTAGACCAATTAAGTAAGCGCAAACTGTTTTTTAATGTGCCTGTATCTAATGTAGCCAGATAATTATTACCCATTTCAAATAAAAATTGCCATTGCTGATTTTTATAATTAGGTGGATAGTGTAACGCTGTTGGCACCATCACCATTTGCGCATCTCTGACCCCTAAAACAGGAGAATGCAGACTTAACATTTTATTATATTTAGTAATTTGTCGAGGTAGATTACCATTAGCACCAAGAATGCTAATAGAAAAAATTTCTTCTTCATCTGCCTGCATTTCACCACTGAAACTAATAAAATTATCGTATTTATTACCAATGCCTTGCCGAGTGCGAATATAATAATAAGGGTTATCTTGATCAAGAATACTAAGCTCGCGTTTGCCATGCTTGAATTCATTAAAAGGCAAATAACGCTTTCTATTGCCATTAATTTGGCTCAATGATTCTACCTCAGTAACCGCACATACGGTAACCTGCTCTGAAGCCGAAAACATCGGCGATAGCCTATATTCAGTATGTAAATGAGAACGTACTATCGGCTCAGCTTCTAAATCAAACAGATTGATTACCGGCACACAAAATAACTTTAAATATTCATTATTAAATACCAATTCCAGCGGAAAATCACGCTTTAAATGACAATTTACCAATAATTCATGTTGATCATTATCAAAATCTTTCCCGCTCAATCCCGTTAATTCAAAAAACAGAAATTTCTCTTTAAACAAAAAATATTCCATCAACAAATCATGTTCATTAGCCTGTCTTTCACCTAACCAAGTTACGGAATCATAATTAAAATGTGCTCGCTGTAATGTTAGCTTATTACTGATAGTATTAAAATTTTCATCAGTAGTTATCTGTGCTAAGTGATTTATTAAATAATGATAAATACACAATCTGGTTTCTATCTCACCCACAAGATGAAACTTAAGCGAAAATTGGTCTGGCAGACGGATATTTTGACCGGCATCAGTCTGACGTAATTGCAAACGCAATTGAATAATAGATTGTCCCAAATCATTATGTACCAGCCGAAAATTATTTATATCAATAGGATAGATATCAACTGCTTGCGTTGTCCGATATTCACAAGAAATTTGAGTATTTGCATCAACTGCAGTCTGCAATATTAATCCGGCTGGAATATGCTGATTATTAGTATAAATCTGCTTATTTAACATCAATTGTACTATTGACATAGAAGCAATAGGCTGAAGATGATGCGGCCATAGCAGCGCCAGTGCACTTTCTGTTAACTCAGGCATATCATCATCAATTTTTTGATATAACTTTGCCGTTAAAAAAGCAAATCCTTCAAATAAACGCTCTACCATCGGATCTCGCTCAAGAGAATCCTGCATCTTCAAATACTGTGCTACTTCAGGATGGGCCTCTGCAAAATTCTGCCCAGCTTCTTTCAGATAGCGCATTTCCGCTTCATAATAACGCAGAATATTGTCTTTTTTATCCATATCTACTACCTACCTATACAATAATTGATGCGCCAGAAATGGATTGAGCAACACCAGCTCTTTTTTCAATTCTTCGATTTGTCCTGCTACAAATTCCTTACTGCTGCCTTTAATGGTTAAATGTTTCTGCTGTAAAAGCTTTAATAATTCCTGTTTAATCTGAAAAGTTAACTTTTTATTCCATTCAAATAATGGTTGTCGTGAAAATGGCCGATTAAGTTTTTCCAGTAAAGACAAAGCAAAATCCGTTTTACCACCTTTAATAGCCAATCGGGCAAGTAAAAACTGCTTGTAATACAATTGTTCGAGGCCATCCTCAAACTGTATCGTAGCCAGCCATTCCATCGTTTTATCAAAACCCTGTTCGGCCAAAATAACAAAAGCCTGTGCCTCAATGTCATTGATTGAAGTAAGCTCACAATTGGAAGCTAACTGTGTCTGCTCTATATTCTGTTGCTGAAAGCGTGCATGAACAGCTATCCATTCTAATACTTCGCCTGAGGCAAAGGGGTAACCATCATTAAATGTCAATGTTTCCAGCCCAGATAACCGCGCAAGTAAAAAAGCCAGATCACTACAAAGCATATCAGCCCAGACATTCACTTCCGGATCCATATGCTGCATTGCTGTCCAACTAAGAAATTGTAAATCAAAATAAAAATGATTAGATGCTTCCATAAAACCGGCATGACATTGTGCCAATAAACCAGCCCATTCTTTACGCTTAAATAATGCCTGCAAGTGATCTACTAACTGCCGTCGTGGTGGAGTAATTTTAGTCACACCATCTTGATGTAAAGGCAAGCGTTCCAGCAAATCCCAGCGAAACTGACGCAATAACCGATATGCAGCATATTCCTTCTGTTCTTTTTCAACAATGAATTGTCCCACCGATTTCATGGTTTGCATCAAATCTTGAGACGAGCGTAAAATTACCTCATCATTAGCAATACCGGCAGCCTCACTCGAACCATTATCAGCACAAGTGGGTGTAGTCTGACTTACTGCCGAAGTTTGATTTTCTCCCGAAGGAATCGGCAATAAACCCAGCAAACCAGACAGCTCATCAATTGATACCTTAAATTGTGCACCTAAATTTTCCTGAATTAATTCGCACAATGTCGTAATGACTTGATACTCATGCGCTAGCAACGTGTCTTGGCACAATAAAAAGGCATCTTCCATTTTTGCGCCCCCTAGCCAGCGGAGCATCGTTTTAATCACAGAAATACGTTGTGGCTGAAAAGTAGATGGATATATTGCCTGCACACCATACAATAACAACAACCCCTTAATTAACCCCCGAAATGCTTCACGACGAAACAATACATAGGTTAAATACACCACGACCCGAATATCTTTACCCACATTCTGGCACAGATAATTAGCGGCATCTTCAATCTTACCCAACTGGATATCACTAATTTTTTCCAGCTCCTGTCGAATATCCAGAAAAGAATCATGATGAGTAACATCTTCAGGCACGCCATCCACAGGAGCCAAAAGATATTCAATATCCTCCCATAAAGGCTTTATATCTTCATAGACTTTCCTATTTTGAAGGATTTTCAATGCCGCACTAATTTGCATCTTGATCTACCTTGAATACCTGTTGTGGCAATTGAGCTCCTTTTAATTTTAATAATGTAATCAAATCATTAGTCTGCAAATTTTTTAGATTCATTTCAACTGCCCTGTTTGTTATTGTCCATTTAAGCCGGTAAGTACCATCGTCATTTTTACGTGCCTGAGCCTTTTCCAGTAAACGCAAGATGCTCAAATCACCAACCACTTCCAGCTGCCCTGTTTTGTTTTCCGTATCAATCCACTGTACGGATGCCTTCTTGTCGGTATGCTCACTGACAGACCAGTTTACTGTGCGCCAGAATGATTTTTCATTATAAAATTCAATATTTTGCTTATTGAACGACAAAATAATTTGCTTAACTTCTGGAGTGGGCAATATCATAACCTCAAAAGACGCCGTATTCGTCCCATCAGCTACAAACTCTAACAACTGATTTAATTCATTTAAGCCACTAACAAACTGATCATCAATCTGAACCTGATCCATCACGGCCGGATTAACAATCCACTGGTTACCCACAAGATTAAGAATTTTATTTAAATATTGCTGATTAAATTGCGCCACTACACCCTTTTGTGGATCAATAAACTTTTGTAATTCAGACAAAGACACATCCAGCTTACCAGAGGGATTCAAAGGATAGCGATTAGCAAAACGAGAATTCCATTGCGATACAACCATCTGCTGCCATAACGCATTGATGTTGTTCAAAGCAGGAACCAGAAGCGCTTTTTTAGTATCAACAAAAGGAAAGCTAAGCAAAGTATGCCCGATATCTTGCCACTCTTCGCCCAAATTGGCTATCTGTAAATTGATTGACTCTTCTGCCTTGGCCAAACCGGAACCATTATCCCCGTTTAATATAGTATTAAATGAAAGCTGAGAGGCTGAAGCCTGATTGCTTGCGCCCTGAACTTTTTGCACTTCCAGATACATAGTCAGTAAATTTTCCTGATACTCATCCAGTTTACGACTGGTTCGCTTATTTTTGTCCTCGACTGTCTTAATTAAATCAACAATTGGCTCAAAATCCTGTAATACTCCTTTGCCATTATCAGTTCGGTCTTCAGAATAGCCAACACTGGCATTCATCTGAACTACAGTTAATAATTTCACCAAGACAGAATTTTTTTTGTCTGAGTATTTCTTTAAACGATCCATCTGCTTATTCAAACCAACAACTGGAACCCACTGAATACCAGATAAAAAATCTTTCCAAGCATTAAAATAATCCTGCTTGTACAAAATCATTATCTGTTTACGGATATCAGTATTCTTATTACTTTCCTCTGATTCATTAAGCACCCATGACCCATTTTTAAAATGTTCAGGATTAAGCTTGTCAATTTCCGGTTTAAACCATTCGTTCCAAGCTCGAGCCGTAAAAGCACCAAATAATTTTTCCTTGTTTGTCCAGAATTGAGTGCTTTCTTTACCAACCAGTTGTTCCAAATCAGCATCAGCATACTTTTTTAATGCCTTATCGAGTAAATGCTGATAAATAACGACATCTTCCTGTTGCGAACTCACTATATTATTCAATACTGCACGACTGTCCCCCACCAGTACCGAATCTTCGTTTAGAAACCAACTGGCCTGTTTACCCATATTGCGGGTATAAAACCTGAATATATTTTGCGCCGCATCTGCATTTTGTAAACCCTGCGTGCGATACAAACGGGACAAATAATCACTCAGAAAAATATTATCCATCCGTTTAGGACGCCGTAGCATTAAATAGGCCTTAAGCGCATTAAAACCCTCATCCAGAGCAACAGCGCTACTGGATTGCTTAGCAAGCTCTTCAATCACTTCATTTGCATTTATAGTATTAGATAAAGTCTGCAACTGCTGTAAAGACTCTAATACCAGAATAATCTGCTGATCAGTAGGTATTATCAACCATTTTCTTGCTGCCTTACCATATGCTGCAAAGGCCTTATTTAATAATAAATCATCATGATTGAAACCCAAACGCCGGTAAAATGGTTTAGAAACATTACTGACCAATGCAATCTGATTCTGTAAAGCCAGAATGGAGTTAAGAGGGCTGCCAGTACCGGAAAATCTATTCAAATTAGTAATCTGGCTATGGAAAGTTTGCGCTTCGCGATAATTACTGGCAAAAGCATATGCAATCATCACCAATGCAATGGCACTGGTGACCAAACCAACTTTAGCCAGCTTCAAACCACCAGACTGTACAGATAATTTGGCAGGACGTTGATATAAATGCTCAGCAACCATCGACCACGTTTCCCACCAGTTACTTTGCCTTGCCTGTACAGCAACACCCCTAAACCATGGCAGCTGCTGTTCAGAATAAGCCTCTGTTAGATTTAAATTAGCCAATGCAATGGCATCAATCAGAGACAAGAACTGGCGATCTCGGCTTTTTATCAAGGCCCGAATAAATACATTTTCTGCCTTGATTTTCAAACCGGCAACCCTGTCTTCTGATAAACAATCCCAGTCAAAAACCTGATTAAATGGAAATTTTTTTAACTCAATATCACTTTGAAAGACATGAACAAATGGGATTTTCCAGTTTAACAGCTGATAAAATTTTTCCAGCCAGATTTGTGTATTATCATGAGTGACCGAAGTCCGATTACTTTTTATCTCGCGCAAAATTATCAAGCCATCAAAAGGGCAATGATATTTGCCGCGAAAAAAAGGTACAAACTCAATTTCATCAATCGCATTAATCAAAACCAGATAAACATTGTCTACCTGTACCCAACCATTACGCTGCAACTGCTCACCCACATCACTAAAAGCATCAGGCACGCCATGAACCGCAAGAATATAACAACGATTCAAAATCGGGAAATGATATTTCTGTTTCAAATAATGGTGAAATGTAATTAAATTCTGCTGAGCAGGGCTTTCACGGGTATATGAAGAGCGCTCAATAAATCGGATAGTTCGTTCCTGCCCGTCAATGACCACAAAAACACGCCAAAATAAAGGCAATATAATACACAGAAACAAACCGGCCAACGCCAATAAAAGCAAATGAAATTTGTGACTTAATAACCAGTTTTTATCATAATACCAGTACAAAAAAGCAACCAAACTACAAACCAGAATCAGCCAAAGGCAACTGCATAATAACCACAATTTCAGAATCTTGGGGCGCTGAGTGATTTGCTGATTCGTCTGCGCCAGCCTAGATAATTGACTGTTCATACGAGATCTGAATTCTCGTAACCGGTTCCACCTTAACATAAACCCGCCTGTAATTGAATTTACTTATCCTGAGAAATAGGTATTATTTTTTCATGATGCTGAAATAGCACCACATAGGATTGCTTATGGGCCTGATAAATAGCCAGCAATAATTGCATCCAGTCGCTGGTATACTGTAATTTTTTAAAGAATTCAGGGCAATCAAATGAATAGGATTTTATTTCATAACCCCTTTCTGTTAAAGCCTCAGTCCATCCCGGATCTTCTGATTGAATACGTTCCTGAGTACTGCTTTCAAGCTGAAAGCCAGAAATTTTTTCAGTTATAGCCGTGAAAAAATATTCCTGTTCAGCGTGCCACGTATGCTTAGCAAAAGCCCGCTGAACTTTTGCCAGCTTACCTTTAGAGGCAAAAATCATTGCCAGATACAATTCAAACTCAGACTGACATTCAAATCCAAGTAAGAGAATTTTCTGATACAGCTCTTCCTGAAACCGGTCAATCACCCAATTCACATCATCAAATTTGACATAAAAGTCCGGTACCACAGGGCAAAGACCACCTTCAGCAATAACCAGCTTCCTGAATATCAGCCAGCTTTCCCGGTCTGCTGTCCATAGCCATAAATAATGGACATACTGTTCAGTAAACACCTCTCTAGAAGATAAAGTTTGAACCAACTGCGATAAAACAGTATGTAAACGATCAGCATAAGCAACAGAACCGTTTTGCGTCGGTATTTCCATACTCATAGATTCAAAAACCGATTCTCTACGCTCCTCAGGACTTAAACTTAGATAATTATAAAAATCAGCAAGCTGATTTAACTGCCCACAGCGCAATATCACCTCGTCCAGAAGCATAAATTCCGACCAATATTTTTGATTATTCAGTACTTTTTCATTATAAATAAACTGATTGTTGCGCTGATAAATAAGCCACATCTGATACCAAATGCAGCGCAACAATAGCAACAAGGTGACCACTGCGACAGCAGGCAATACTGAAACCAGCCACTTTTGCCAATGTGTAGTAACTTCCAGCCCTAACTGAGTAATAATAAAGTCAGCATATTTTTTATTAATAGTAATAGCCAAAGCGTATAGAGTCAGCCAAACAAACCAGCGAACCGGCCGTGGCGGCAGCCAGCTAGTTTGGCGTCTAAAATTATTCTGTATCATGCCAGCCTAAATAATCCAACATAATATCCATAGGTAATTTTTTCGCATTGACCTGATGCAAAGCTTTATAAACCACCTTACCCTGTTCAATTTCCGCTTTTGTCATTCTGCTTTCCAAAACGGCCAGATTATGCGGAGCTTCTTTGTCATGGCGGTTTACCGCACTGGCAAACAATGCCCATGCCACCGATATATTTTTCGGCAGAATTTCACCATTAAGCGCCATTACACCCAAATTATTCATCGACTTACCATCGCCATTATTTAAGCCAGTAAAATAATAGCCCATAGCCTCGCCCCAGTCCTGCTTAACCCCTAAACCGCGCTCATATAAAACAGCCAGATTGCCATTTGCTTTGACATTACCCTTCTGGGCGGCCTGCGTATAATATTTAACCGCAGTTGCATAATTTTGTTTAACTCCTAATCCCTTTTCATATAGTGTACCCAAGCTGTTATAGGCACGTGCGTCATCATTTTCATCAATGGCTTTCTGAAACAGCACCAAAGCCTTATCATACTGTCTGTTTTGAGCAGCCGCCGCCGCTTCGTCATAAGTGCCAGCCCACGCCAGCTGTACCAGCCCCAAACACAAACAAAATGTAATTAATATACGTCGTAACATCTTTCAGCCTTTCCTATATAATTTTCTGCAAATTATCACTAAAGAACTGAACGCGCTGTTCTTCACTCAAAATCAGCTTAGCATCAGCCTCAGCAGCCAAAGCATATAGCTGATTTATCAGCATCCGTTCACCACCATATTCCTCTGCATCCAAAGCAGCGCCATAATTACGCCGATAATTATAAACATCAGCCCATAATAATAATGTATCGTACTGTTTTTCAGTAAAGACAAAACCGTTTACATTAAATTCATTTTGATCACTTAGCGGATAATCAGTTTCATAAACTATCCATTCACCGTGATCATCTATATAAAACCAGCGCTGCATATATTGATGCAGCCACTTTTTCTGCGTTTCACTCAATACCATATTCACCAAATCAAACATATCTGGGGTATAAAAACGCAGCAAACCTTCCTGTTTATCCCATTTAACCTGCATGGCACGACGTAAATGCTCTTCCAAAGTGCCAAATGGATAACTACTATTAAAAGCCAGCAGGCGATTATTCATGTGGGTGATTTCACAAATTTTCTCTAGTATTTCCAAATGATTTTCATTTTTGGTATCAAGAGCCAGTAATAGCGGTCCATCTTCTTTAATTTGCTCCTCAGGTGTTTGTTCAAATAAGAGACAATACGGCAATGCCGGTTGCCAATTCTCGATAGCCGCAAGCAGCGGATAATCACAGTTACATAAATCGATAATCAAATAAAGTATTTTCTCATCAGTTTCATTCGTAAAACTGACTAATTGCGCCAACACATCACGATATATAACCATTGATTATCTCTCTACAATGCCAACACCCTGTGCGCGGGCTTTACGCAGACATTCCCGACACACTGAAGCAGGTAAATCCGGCAAAGGAAAGTTACCACCTTGAGGCCCCTGAAACTGGTGATTACCTTTATACTCAATTGGTCCGGGACTATATAAACTGATTTTCCCACCTTTGATTTCGATATAGGCGCCTCCACTGGCCAGCTTAATGCCACTTTTGGCATTAACCAGTATTTCATTACCTACAGACTGCACAGATATTTTTTTCGCTGCGGTAATTTCCACTGCATCGCCATGGGAAGCTAGCCGTGCGGTTTTTTTACCCGCTATCAGATTTAAATCTTCAGTTTGTGCCAATACCTGTACAGATTTTACGGCCGTTTGGGTTAAATTTTCGCCCGCTCCAGTAAATACATCCTTACCGGCTTGCTGATGAATATCCTCACCAACACTGTTAAGAATAGATTTAGGTGATACCTGTGCCAAACCAGCCACTGCACTGGTTAAAATAACTGGTTTTTTCAGATCAGAACAGCTCTCCGCCAGCTCAGACAGCGAATCCAGATTCGGCTTGAGAGTGGTATGTTTGGCGGTAACATCGGCCAGATGGTTGGCCTGATCCATTGCGCCTTCCACTTCATCATTTGCAACTTTGCGATCCAGTTGCATGCCACTGGCCGCCGTCTGACTTTCAGTGGTCAGATAAAGCGCCTGAGCAGACCGTAAAGCCCCCCAGCCATCGGTACGCAGCTCAAACCCTTCGCCGCGTTTTTCGCGCCCGCTGTCAACCAGATGCCCCAGATTCAGCTGAGTTTTATGGTATTCAGTGGCCATTTTAATGTGTTCATGGCCACTCAAGTCTTCCATGCGGATTTTATTATTTGCCCATGTGCGGATAACATTACGCGTACGCCAAGTATTCGGAATATGGTCTGGCGCCGTATTGGTATGCAAAACACCAACAATATACGGCCGATCGGGATCACCATTCTGAAAAGCCAACTGAACCTCAGTACCTACATGCAAAGGAAAATGCTGCCCGTACTGACCACCGGCATAAGGCTTAGCCAAACGGATTGGTCGGCTTTCACCACCAGGCTGCCAGCTATCCATATCCAGATTAAGCTTAACAATATAACGCCCCATCTCATCCACCCAGGCATATGGCCCTTGGCCAGCATCACAAATCGTTCCCGGTACAGTACCGTCTATAATCGGATGCTTAATCGGTTCCGGGCGCCACTGGCCATCGGCAGGAATAGCGGTAAAAGTATTGAAATAATCCTCATCGCGAGCACCTGAATGACGCACACTCACCAGCATCCACTGCCGAATAGCACCAATTCTGGCTTCAGTGGCAAATCCCATAGTGAAGCCCGGTGCAAAACCCTGAACATTACTTTTACCGGTGGCAAGAATATGGCGGGATATAGAATGCTCATGCAAAATCCGCGCATACTGCTGCGCCTGCTCTGTATCTTTATGATGAAAAAAGCCATATATATAAGGCTGGCCGAATGCTGCCGGTTGCTGTTCATTAAAACCGGCCTTACCTACCAAACTATTATTGGCATCCCGGTAATTGTAATCCTTAACCTGCACGCTTTCATATTGAGCCTGATAGCGTACATGAAACTCAGATACCGAGTATTTAGCCGCCAGCCCCTGCATGAACTGCTGCTGCAGATTGTCTTTAATCCCCTGTGCCGTTGCCGCCACATCAAATGAAAGCTGCGCTTGCAGTTTACCTTCAATCCCGTCCTGAGCACTTTCAAGCCCCGCATCAGGTTTAAAAGGCAAAGCCTGCTGTTTGAGCTTAATATATTGGCTAACATCATCAGCTACAGTAAACACCTCATTAGCCGCTGTTTGGGTAAAAGTAAACCATAATCCTTCCCGCGCCAGCACACGTTTAATAAAAGCATAATCCGTTTCACGGTACTGCATGCGGTGTTCATAGCGCGGCAGGCTGCGATTTGATTGCAAACGAAAATATTCACTGGCAAAGCCATGATAACGCAGAATTTTTTCCACAATACTCAGAGCTGTTTCATTCTGAAATAACCGCGTTGTAGTAATGCGATTTAGCAAAGCCAGCCGCGGCACAATAGTAAAACGATAGCACGTTTCGTCCGCACTGGAAGCTACCTGCTCCATGCTTTGAATTACACCATGCCAATGCTGATTTTCAGAAGCATCCAGCTCGTGTCGTGATAGCGGTATCGACTCAGTCCAGTCAATATCCGGCGTCATTTCAAAGGTAACACGCTGATGGATAAAATCTCCTAAGGGTAAATCAGGAGCAATATGTGTTGCCTCAAGCTGTAACACATAATAATCATCCAGCTTTTCCTGCAGATTGAATCTGCGCACCGAAAACTGGTCAAAAACAGCCAGATTGGCATTCAGTTTTAGATAATAACGCTGTAGCATGTATTCACCCTATTTATCAAATCATTTTCATATTTGGTGCTGTTACACATCCACATTAAGCAAACATCCCCTAGCAGCATAAGAAAAATATTTCAGCACTAAGGATACCGCAAGCCTATGCTGAACCCATCAAAGCAATTGCATCCATATGTCTGCGCTGCGCATACCCCAACTTATCATCCAGTTAGCCATTTTTGTACCCTACGGCCTCAGGCACATAGTATTACGCTAAAATATATCCAGCCTTGCCATTCTCAAACCACCTAGAGCTGGCTTGGGGCACTACAGCAATCGCCTCGTATCATTGTTAAATTCTGAAATATCTTTACTTAATATTTTCAACCCATAAACAATATCAAAATCTATCACACATTAAATTGGTAAAATTAAATAAAACTGACTTATTTTAACACAAAAATGCTTATGCTATGGTTAAATTATTTTTGCAACCAACTTTACCCCAACTGCTAATTGCTGTAATTGCTCATTTTTAGAATTGAAGTTAGCCTATCACCTCTCACAAGCTGAATGACCTGATGCAGCCGGCAAAACCATTTCCTTTGCCGGCCATTTGAACTTTAAGCCAGCCAGCTTTCCAGCACCCGAGCCATCAATTGCAGACGATACGGCGGCAATGACTGCAATTCCGCCGGAATCTGCCCACTGCGCAACTGCTGCACCAACTGCGCAATTTCTGCCCGGCTGCGATTGGCTATATTTTCCGGCAGAAACTCATTTAGCTCCAAATCCCGCATCCCCAGACTATTGAGCGTTGTTCTACTGATATTGCTTACCGCCTGATCAGCTATATCACCCTGAGCATTGCGATAAAATACCTGCGCCAGCGTCTGCGGATCATCCACCCCATTTTGCATCATCGCCGCCGTAGTGGCGGTCTGTCGTTGCAGATTCTGCCGATAATCCTCAATTTGCGCACGCAAATAATCCGCCATCGCTTGTGGATTAATGTCCTCCAACACCTGACCAGTGGGCAGGAAACGCACCGGACCGGTTGCCATACACCTAAGCGTGGCCGGACTGAGCATGGCTCCATTAGCCATACCCGCCCCCAGATTCTGGCTTCCCGCCGGCAGTATTTCTAGCTGCGCCAGCAGATTTTTGGCCTGTGCTGCCGCACTACCATCACCCACCTGATCGGCCGGATCCAGTGCAGCCTGTAACTGCTGTATTCTGGCTTCCACCTTCTTCAGCATTACATCCAACTGCTGCTGCATTTGCCGCGCCGTTTCCGCCCCGCCTGCTTCAGCCAGCGAGGCGCTGGCTTCACTCGCCGCCGCCATATTGGCTATTTGCGTAGGCGTATTGGCTCCTGCCGTTGCCGCTTGTGCCATTTTGTCCAATTGCTGTTTCTGCCGCCACAGCAATTCGCGGATTTGTTCCAGATTATTTAGCGTTTCATTACCATATTTGGCGATTTCCTTCAATATCTTGTCTGCAAACTCATCCATATTCCATGGTGGCATCTGACCGAGTGAATCCTGTAGCTGCTGCATGGCTTGCTGTGATTTTTTGCACATATCAATTAGATTTTTGAGATTTTTCCCATCCATCACCACCTTACCCGTATCCGGATCAACCACAATGGCTTCAAAACCAGTTTTAAGCCCTTCTATCGCCTTGCGATCCGCATCTGTCACAAACAGCTCTGGATTATTCAGCCCCAGCAGAATATAGGCCGGATTGCCATAGCGTATCGACATATAAGCACTGCGGGCAATACCAGTTAGCCCTGTCAGATTGCCCTTCAACATCAGCGATGTCAGTGGCTTATTGGAATACGAACCACTGAATATCAGCCGGTGAGCAAAATAACTGGTAAACGGCTCGCGGTCTTCCAGCAGCGTATGCATGTACTTGGCGCGTGAATCGTGTATCTGCTCATCAAACAGCTCTGTCACCTCCGGATATTTCGGCGTATACGCTTCCGGATTCTTCCGGATTCGGTCCATCAGCACCTTCATATCACTGCGATCTTTGGCTTTCAGCCGTTTCCAAATATCCGCACCCAGCTTGTATACCTCCTGCCAGTGCGCCCCTTTGCCTTTATTGCCAGCCTGCTTGGCCTTGTCATGCTGTATTTTGTGTTTCACTACATCCAGCGCAATACCGCTGATCACCGCCCCTAAATTCATATCGGCAATTAAATCACTGAAAACCGAATCATCCTTTTTGCTCGGTACTATCGGTGGGGTAGCACCTACTTTCGGTTTATTCGCCGGCTGCGTGCCGGTATTGACCGGGTCATCATCAAAGCCGTCATCCTGATTCGGTGGTGGCGGTGGCGGTTTTTTATTTGCATCACCAAAATAAAGAATATTGCCGTTGTCATGAATATCTTTAAACTCCGCCGCCTCATCCTCATTATTCAGCATATAAATACTGCCGGCAAAAGCTTTCATTAAAAAACCCAGCGACAGAAACGATTCAAAACGAAACTGATGCAAATAATCCGCCTTGAATTCCTTGGCACTTTCCAGCATATCCCAGCCATCATTGCGCGGATCGTAATTCTTATTGATCATGGCGTTCAAAAACTCATCGCGCTTCTCCGGCGGAATATTCCCCAGCCCGGCCTGCTGCCACAGCTCATCTTCTTTTTTACTGTCTGGTGCCGGCGGCAACCCACCGCCAGCACCCGCTTTCGCCTTTTCATTGGCGCGATTGCGCCCCTGCCGAATGATTTGCTCGCGTGCGCTTACCTGCGCCGGATCTTCTTTCTCCCCGGCCGTGCCCTTACCCGGAGCCATTTGCAGCCCCAGAAAATCCGCATAGCCATTCACCCCATCCTTAACCCAGCGCAGAATCCGCCAGGCGGTAATATGGTGTACCTGCTGGCGCAGATTCTGATTCAGATTATCGGTAATCGACACATCGCGCCAGGCATTGAAACGCGTTACCATTTCCGGCTGCGTATCAAATTCTTTACGCGTATCACTATCCA
>JAGGIK010000044.1 GCA_024103515.1 Snodgrassella sp.
CCATCAAAGCCATCTACCAGAATGATGTCGGTATTGCCGCGTAATATTTTGATGTATTCGGCACCGTCATCTTCGATAATTTCGAATTTTTCGCCTTCAAACGGCAATTCAAACATGCTGCGCGCAATGCTGATGACCTGCGGATTGATATCAACAGCAGTTTGGCGGGTATCAGGCAGATAGGCATCAATCCAGCGCGCAAATGAACCACCGCCCAACCCGATCTGGGTAATATGTTGTGGCATATCATCGGCAAACAGCAGCCAAGCCATCATGGCACGGCTGTATGATAGAACCAGCTCGGCCGGATTATCGACATTCATTGAGCTTTGAATGGTAGGGGTACCCAGATGCAAGGAACGGATATTACCTGATTCGGATATGCCCACTTCCGGTAATTCATGGCGGGCAGGTCGTAAACGGCGATAAGGGTGTTGTGGCATGGTGGTTTCCATCATCAGATAACAAAATTTGGGCTCATTCGGCTGGATAGCCAAATGAGCTATTCTCACTTACCAACTGGTACCGATTTAAGCTGAAAAGCAGCTGGACTATTCATAATGGGGCTGATTTCAGCCAGCTCTGTATTTAGAGGCGAATCAAATCAGTGAAAGATTAAAAAACTCACTAATCACTGATATTAACATACCATCAATGAGACCAACTTATCGATATTATTATATAAGTTTTTTCAGTCATTTTAATACTGACATAAGCCCTGATCTTGAATAACCTTTAAAATATCATTACGCTTAAAGCAAGTATGTGACAATTTGGAGGCCACTTGTTGGGTAAATGGATCAACATGTTTGCTACTATCACGCAAGTCATAATAGGTTTGTACGATTTCATCGTATTGGGCAAAATGATTTAGATCGAATACATCTTGATAGCTATTTTCAAAAGAACGCAGATTGAGGGGCATACGTGGCTTCAATTCTGGCATTTGATCAGGCACACCCACTTGCAGTGCTACTAAGGGAAATGTCAGCTTGGGCAGATGCAACATCTGTATAATAGAACGGATATCGTTCTGAATACTCCCCAAATATACACAGCCAAGCCCCATAGCTTCTGCAGCCATGACGACACTTTGAGCGGCGATCAGTGTGTCTTCCATACCCTGTATAAAAGCATCTGTCGAATTCAGCGCATCATCAGCCAAACCAAGCTGAGCACAAATCCGATGGTTACGATAAAGATCAACTACAAAAACGATTAAATCGCCGTTTGCTCCTACATATTGTTGCTGGCAAATAGCTCGAATCTGTTCGCGTAAATGCATATCCGTAACATGGATAATCGTACACTGCTGTAAAAAATTGGAAGTGGGAGCCTGACGTGCCACTTCCATCAAACGCGTATATTGCTCCAATGTCAAAGACTGATTTCTGAATTTACGCACTGTTCGTCGCTGTAATAATAATTCTTCTGTGGTGGTAAGTTTATTCATAATTACTTGCCTTTAAATTATTAACACATCAATCTTCAGATAAAATAGACCGAAAAATTCATAAGAACATTTATCCTCGGCCAAGCAAAAGGATTTAAAGCAAAAAATAAATTTCCTAATATACTTCCATGCTAATTGGATCAAACTGATCTCATTTGTCTGCGGCTAACCAAATCTTGCTTTATCAGCATGTGATAATCAGTTTAAATTGTCGCAGTTTCCAGCAGACATCGATAATTTGCAAAGTTTAAAATCAATTGATTGCAAACTAGATGAACACATTATGAATTAAATAATAAATTGTCATATAATTTTGACCCAGTGACCCCATACATGGTGAACCAATAGTATCAATTCGTCATAGCTGTTATTGTACCTCAACAAGATTAACTGTATTGACTAAAACTTATTTGGCACCAATTGGTATTGTTTACCATTTGCAACATTGTTTCATTTAATTCAGTAATAATCACTTTTATAACAAACAGATAAATATTACGCATCTGCCAATAAATGCAATGCTTGCTGATATTTGTTCAATGTTTTGGCTATGATTTCTGCTGGAATATGTGGGGCTGGTGGCTGTTTGTTCCAGCCGGATGCTAGCAACCAATCACGAATAAATTGTTTATCAAACGAAGGCGGATTGGTGCCAATTTGATGGCTGTTGACAGCCCAGAAACGACTGGAATCAGGGGTAAGCACTTCATCCATTAATGTCAAAACATTATTGTGATCGAGACCAAATTCAAACTTGGTATCAGCAATAATAATCCCTTTACTTAAGGCATAGGCTGACGCTTCATTGTAAAGTTGTATCGCTTTTGTTTGAACTTCTTTGGCCAAATCCTCACCAAGTAGCTTAGCACACTCTTCCAAGCTAATGTTTTCATCATGGTCACCAACTGCGGCTTTACTTGATGGTGTAAAAATGGCCTCGGGCAATTTTTCTGCCTCACTTAGTCCACAAGGTAGTGTTATCCCACATACAGAACCACTTTGCTGATAATCTCGCCAGCCACTGCCAGACAGATAACCACGCACAATCGCTTCTATTTTTAATGGCTTGAGCTTTTTTACCACCACTGCACGTTTGGCAAGCTGATCTGCCTGTGGACGAGGTAGAACATCATAAACAGTCTCACCAGTAAAATGATTTGGCATAATATGCTGTAGTTTTTTAAACCAAAAATTCGATATTTGTGTCAATATTTCACCTTTACCTGTTATTGGTTCAGGTAAAATTACATCAAAAGCGGATAAGCGATCCGTAGCTACCATCAGCATCTTATGCTCATCTATCGCATATAGATCTCGTACTTTGCCTGAATATATTTTAGTCAGAGCCAGTTTATTCATAAGTCACCATTTTTTAAGTCATCAATTGCTGGTTTTTAGGTACCTGTGCAAATACACATCCTTGTGTTATGGTAGTGATTAAGTAGTGAACGTTAGCACGGTAGACAATTATTTTAACTGAAATCAGTGCTGTTTAGGCATTATCTCTACAGTAAAGCCAGTTAATTAGCAGTCTTGTTGCAATATTCATTTTCAAATGTGATTGAAGGAGAATTTTATGGCTGATTTTGAATCTCAAAAAAAAGAGCTAATGAAAGAAGTACGTTCTGTCTTGAACGAAGTTGAAGATCTTTATGAAAATGCCAGTAACGACGGCAGTGATATGGGTAAGGAATTAAAAGCCCGTGTTCATGAACGATTGAATAAAACAAAATCTAAAATGAGTGAGTTGGAAGATACATTGGTTGAAAAAGCACGTGCTACTGCCGAACGAACTGATGAAATGGTTCGCGAACAACCTTACTATGCAATGGGTATTGCTGCTGCAGTTGGCTTTGTGGCCGGCATCTTGATTGGTCGCTGTCGTAGCTGATTGTTTCAGTTTAAAACATTTCAGGCAAATTCCGCTGAGGGTTGCCTGAATCTTATTTAAACATTTCTGGACAGAAGCATGAGCATTAGTAACTTTCGACGTGATCTGCATCAGTTAAAAATCTGGATGACTTACGGAAGTGAGTTACTGTGGATTCGAGCACAGATGCTGCGATTGGATGTAATTACCCAATTTAAAAGCATTATTTTACTGATTGCAGCATTGATATTTACAGGAGTGTTTACCTTTCTTGGTTTTATCACATTGCTGTTTGCTCTCAATATTGTTTTAACACCACAGGCCAAGATCTGGACTTTTTTTGGTATAGCTGGATTATTTTTGCTACTGATCCTCATTTTGATGGTATTGATTGCTAAATTATGGCGCAAACAAAGTCAATTTATGACAGCAACACTGAAGGCAATCAATGAAGACATCAGTTTTTTAAAGCATAGCAATGAATCTAAGGAACAAACCCATGAGTATTAAGGAAAAACTTACTCTTTCGCAACAACGCGAACTACTTAATTTGCAGGCTCAGGGAGCACGTTTAAAATTAATCGCAGAACAACTTAGTAAGCACAAAATTCAACCAAATTCAAAACTATGGAAAAAATCTTTGGCTTTGGCTGAGAAAATTCCTTTAGATGGTTTCGCTTTGAAAATGGCTGCTAAGCCAAAACGGTTACGAAATAAAATCTTGGTTGGTGCAGTACTGATCACCGCATCATTGATCAGCCGCAAACTGACACGCCGCTAAAAATAGATAAGATGGTACGAACTAAAAAAGAATTTTTTCAGCTCAAAATTATGTTTATATAAGCAGCCTTATTGTAGTTATAGACAATAGCTGCTTTCGGCTCAAATGATTCTGAAAGCCTCCATGGAGGTTTTTATTATTTCTTCTCGAATCAACGAACAACCGGATTAAAATCCTGAAGAAAATTTTATATTTAAAATAGTTTATACCGCTATTCTTCCTATCAGCATTGATCAAGGACACAAATCTTTATCACCATCCCCAAAAAATAAAACCCCTTAATTAAATTTAAGAGGTTTTATTTTTCTGCAGCAAATTAAATACCGCGCAATAATTCATTTACACCTGTTTTGGCACGGGTTTTGGCATCTACTTTTTTAACAATAACGGCACAATATAAACTATGACTGCCATCACTGCTGGGCAGACTGCCTGAAACTACTACTGAACCAGCAGGAATACGACCATAGCTGATTTCTCCCGTTTCACGATCATAAATTTTTGTAGACTGACCAATATAAACCCCCATGGAGATTACACTGCCTTCTTCCACAATAACACCTTCGACAATTTCCGAACGTGCACCGATAAAACAGTTATCTTCAATAATGGTTGGCGCTGCTTGGAGCGGTTCCAACACACCACCAATACCGACACCACCACTTAGATGAACGTGTTTACCAATCTGAGCACAAGAACCAACCGTAGCCCAAGTGTCTACCATGGTACCCTCATCGACATAAGCACCGATATTAACAAATGACGGCATAAGCACTACATTTTTACCAATATGACTGCCTGCACGAACCACCGCCCCAGGTACAGCACGGAAACCAGCCTGCTGGAAATCAGTTGGCTGCCAGCTAGCAAACTTAGTAGCAACCTTATCAAAATAGCGGTTTACACCATCATCAGTCACCACATTATCACTAAGTCTAAACGACAACAGTACAGCTTTTTTTACCCACTCATTTACCTGCCACTGATCATTAAACTTTTCAGCTACTCGAATAGTACCGTTATCCAACTGATGTAAGGTTTCTAGAATAGCTTCTTTCACTTCTGAAGTTACCGAAGCTGGTGTAAGATCAGCACGATTTTCAAAAGAAGTTTCAATTATTTGTTGTAAAGACATAGTATTATCCTAGTAATTAATGATTCAAACCGTTTTCTCTGCAAGCACAGGTTTCCACCATGATTAACCTATAAACAATAATCATACCGTTTCAGGTAGTACTTAGAATGAAATGACTGCAAACAAGCAATAAAATCTAAATGGTTATAGCAGCCATCAAACTAGCCAGATAACCGGCACGTACCTGACTATTAATCATCGCTACATTTTATTTCTATTAAGTGAGCCATAAAGTGAATAAAACTAATATAACAAACGCCAGTAGCACAGAGAATTACACTTCCATTCAACACCGGCCAACAATATCAAATAAAACAGCAATCAGTTAAGCTTAGCCATATCCATCCGTATATCTGTCTCGAAACAAGCTGGCTTTTCTCTATTGAAGCCGTATACAACAAACCGAGTGTGTCCGGCAAGTACAAATAGGCAACATGTCACCAGATCTGCCAATTGTAGGCAAACTAGCTAGTAAAGTAGCGATAAATTTTCACCAATGGCCATAAGCCATTTAAAATGGTCTGCCTCAATCACATCAACACATTCCAGACTATTGAAATTTAGAACAGTAACCCATTCCTAATTTGCGCTTGTATGCTATACCAGTATTATGACGCTAAATTAGCCATGATCTGCATGCTGACATTTATCACACACACCATACATGTACAATGCATGATCCACAATACGATAGCCATTGTCAGTAGCAATTTTATTTTGCAATTTTTCAATTTCATCGCTACAGAATTCGGTTACATTACCGCATTTGATACACACCAAATGATCATGATGATCACCACGGTTCAATTCATAAACTGCTTTACCACTTTCAAAATGATGACGCAACAGAATATTGGCTTGTTCAAACTGAGTCAGCACCCGATATATAGTGGCTACACCAATTTCCACCCCTTCATCCAGCAAAAGACGATAAACATCTTCTGCACTCATATGCTGCTCGGGCCGAGCTTCAAAAAGCTCCAGAATTTTCAATCTGGGGCCAGTCACCTTTAAACCATTGTCTTTTAATTGAGCTATATTATTATTCATAATGCTTAAATTTACCACTCGATGATAATAGTCGTTATAATACGCACTTTTAAGGCAATTGCCCACCACACAATCTAATTATATACTGCTGATATCGCGCCATTGGCATTGCAGATTTTTTACCCCATCATTGAGGTATGCGTATGAAAAAGATTTACTGCCTGCTGGCAGTGGCTGTTATTGGTCTTAGTGCCTGCTCAACAGCCAAATTATCTCAGATCCCTTCCTATAAACTGGAAATTATTCAGGGTAATGAACTTGATCAGGATATACTGAACACACTTCAGCCCGGAATGAGCCGTGAACAGGTACAGATGCGTCTGGGTACCCCATTATTACGCGACCCTTTCCATGCTAATCGCTGGGATTATATTTTTGTTGTTTCCCGCTCCAACCGTGTTAAAGAAGAAAAGAAATTAACCCTTTATTTTGATAAAGAGGGTAAACTTGTGCATGCTGAAGGAGATGCATTAACCGCACAAGCACAACCTGTTAATCTAGGTACAACCAGCCCAAGGGAGTAATAATGAATATCACGTCACATCTGAAAATAGCTGTTGCTGGTGCTAACGGCCGAATGGGACGCGCGCTGATACAAAGCATCTGTCATCGACCCGATTGTATTCTTAGCGGCGCAATTGAACGAGTAGATTCACCAGCTATCGGACAGGATGCTGGCCTTTCCCTTGGTATGGAATTGGGCGTCAGCATCAGTGACGAACCAGAAAAAGTATTAAATAACACTGATATTCTTATTGATTTCAGCCGCCCGCAAGCCACACTGAATAATCTCGCTATCTGCGAACGTCTTGGCGTCAAAGCCGTAATTGGTACAACAGGCTTTGATGAGGCGGGCAAACAGCGTATTAATGCTGCTGCACAAAAAATTGGTATTGTTTTTGCGCCCAATTTCAGTGTCGGGGTCAATCTCACGTTTGCCCTATTAAAAACCGCAGCCAAAGTATTAAACGAAAATTACGATATTGAGATTATCGAAGCACACCACCGTCATAAAGTTGATGCACCATCTGGTACCGCTTTACGTATGGGTGAAGTGATTGCCGAAGCAATAGGGCGTGATCTAACAAAATGCGCTGTATATGGTCGTGAAGGACATACCGGCGCGCGTGATCCGCAAACCATCGGATTCTCCACCATTCGCGCTGGAGATATAGTTGGTGATCATACTGCCTTATTTGCTACTGATGGCGAGCGGGTGGAAATTAGCCATAAAGCCTCTAGCCGCGCCACTTTTGCCAATGGCGCAGTACGTGCTGCAATATGGTTAAAACAGCATAACCATGGATTGTTTGATATGCAGGACGTCCTCAATCTGAAATAATACTCTGTTGATAAAATAACTTAAGGCTAGCATATCGCTAGCCTTATACTATTTTTGCTGTGTACTTAAATTCGGGAGCAGAAAATTAGCTTGATTAACGATGACATCAACCAACAAATTCCAGTTAATCCATCCAGAATATTGATACAATCGCAAATTTAACATATTTACGGACTACCCACCTAGCGATAATACGCTTATTAGGGTTAAGCCACCAAACCCACACGCCAGAGCTAAACCCCGATAAATTCTATCAAGGCGATACATCATCAATATTGATGCCAATTTCTGCTATACACAATATATGATTTCGACTATTCAAATCTCACTCAGCGTTTGCCAATCAAGCAGCCATAGCGTCACATTTTTCAGCACATTGAGTACAGGCTTTGGCACAATGCTGACAGTGATCCATATCATATTTTCCACATTCCGTAGCACATTCACGACATATCTGCGCACATAGCTTACATACTTCCATCACAAAAGGGCTATTTAGAGACATAAAATTCACCGCAAGCGTGCAAATTTCAGCACATTGCATATCTAAATGAATACATTTAGCCATCATCTTGACATCATCTTCACGCAAACAAGCCACCGAACAAAAGCGGCATAACGCTATACATCGATTACAAGCTTCAATGCACTCCTTAAATTGCATTGCATTCATGATCTTATCTCCAAATAAAAGGTTAAAACTTTGTAGGAAAAAATATTTCGAAATTCAGTCTATAAAACCATTTAGTTGCTTGCAATAATAAAACATGTAAATTAATAATTTAATTAATTTTTTTACTCAAAACTACTGAATTGTAAGATTTGCAGAAATATCTTAATTAATAGCTCAATCCAATTTTAAAAGCCAACTAATCAAATTCACTTTACATCAAAGCAGATGCATCAATAATAATTTAACACTAACCCATTGACCAAAAACAACAAAATTCCTTCCCTAAATTCCCATTTTAAAATCATCATTTTTCAATATTCTCGTCACATTCATCTGGCCAACAACAAGCAATAGGGCAGGAAAGCCCTGAGCTTAAACTGATTCAGCTTATATATAAACAGCATCAATTAGGATAATAAAGATTCTTACTAAAACCTATATAGGTCATAATAGCTTTGAAATAAACATTGCACCTAAACTTTTCAACTAGCAAAGAATTTAGATGTGGCTAGGATCTAAATTTTATGGGAGATTCAGATTATCGGCTTGAAATAACAATAACCTTATTAAAATTAATCAAACATTGCCGTTCAGATCTTCCGACCAAACCATTCGATTTTACCTATCACCTCAATCTCATTGTTTTCATCGCCACTCAGATCAACAGTGAAAGATTCATAAGCACTGTTTGCAGAAGTGATCAGCAATTTATTATTTGGTAATAGTTGTGTGCGTTTAATCATCACATTCTTACCCATTCGCAGCACATACAATCCATCACCGCCAGCTTTTTTAGCATGGTTGATCAGTACATGATCACCATCATTCAATACGCCAGTCATACTGTCATCTTTAACAATTAAAGTACTGAGTTTTAATGATTCAACATTCAAATAATTTTCCAACCAACTTCGATTA
Source organism: Snodgrassella sp. (assembly GCA_024103515.1). Lineage (GTDB taxonomy): Bacteria > Pseudomonadota > Gammaproteobacteria > Burkholderiales > Neisseriaceae > Snodgrassella. The sequence goes on from JAGGIK010000044.1 coordinate 9,223, forward strand.
AAAGCCACTGTACATAAAACCTTGCCATCACCAAAAGACTTTGACTCAAAATCATCTGATATCGAATACATTGGTATAAAAGCATAAGCATTTACATTAACGGATGCATGCTTTGTCGCATAAACAGGCATCGTTTCACTTAGCTCGGATACAGAATCAGCTATAGCAGAGTGCAATTCCACCGTAGCTTTTTCCTCATCCTCATCCGATTTTGGTCCTTTACCCGTTGCCAGCCAGAGCAAATTAACATTAGCTACTTCAGCAATTTTAATTAAATTGGTTGTACTTGGTTCCGCACCCTCCTTCACCCATTTTGATGCAGTGGGATAAGCCACTTCCACTCTACGAGATAATTCTGAAACACTACCAAGAATTTCTACCACTTCCTGCATTCTTGCTGCAAAACCGATATTGAAGTCTTCCATACTGTATTTACCTTAAAATTCTAACAATATTTGCATGGTTAAATATAAAAAACTCATCTAAAAACAACTTATTAAAATTTTTAACTCATAAAAATAACAATATTTGTAGTTTTATTTAAAAAGTACTTGCTAAATTTAACCTTTGAGATATAATTCAAAATATCAACCAACAAAGGAATACTTTTAAAATAATTACATTTAAAACTTAAACATTAATTTACTTAACATAAATGACCAAGACTTTCTTAAATTATATTAGTTAATGCTATATATAGTTTACAATGATAGCATTTGAGTTAAAAAAGCCAATCTAAACCTAGGTAGTTTAATGAATGATATAAATAATGATTAATATCCTTTTGCATTATGCTTAACGGGCTTAAAATGATAAACCATCGTCGAAATGTCAAAAGAGTATGTCATCTGTGTATTATAGCGCCTTATAACGTCTGTGTATCTAGTTAATCACACATAAATATATCAGAATCAAACAATCTTCAAATATAACAGATAAACTACACTTAATTTCATCCCATTGTTTATCAGACTAGCAGTTACAGAATAATATTATTCAAACCAATCTGACGGTTTATTTATTCATAGTAAACATTAAATTATAAATTCTTTCCAACACAAAGTCATTAAAAGAAAGTTTTTTAATTAGACTCAGCATCAACCAACTATTATTGCTTGCAAGTTTGGCTTCAACCATAATTCAGCCTAAAAATACTAAATAAATAAAATACAATCCAAATATCCAATATAAAACATAATCAATTCATGATGTTAAATTAAATAATTACATTTCACTTATTTCAATAAATCATTGATGGTTACATCTTATGCATTAAACAAAACCGACCCAAGCAGGACACTGCTACTTTATATTATTTATTCACGTATCCACATTCCCGATTTACCTCCCTCTTTCTGTTCCAAACCCAGATTAGTCATGATCATGCCACGATCTACAGCTTTTAACATATCATAGATTGTTAACAACCCTATACTGACAGCTGTGAGCGCTTCCATTTCCACCCCAGTCGACCCTACCGTCTCAGCCTGAACACGTATAGTAATACTACGTTGGGCATCGTCAGTTGCAAACTTTACATTAATATGAGTTAACACCAGTGGATGACATAAAGGAATCAGAGCACTGGTTTGCTTGGCTGCCTGAATAGCAGCAATACGAGCTACCTCAAGTACATTGCCCTTATTGCTGTTTCCATTCATTATCTTATTATAGGCAACTTCATTCACATTAATTTGCCCACTGGCAACAGCTACCCGTTTTGTAGGCTGCTTAGTACCCACATCTACCAAATGAGCTTCACCTTGAGCATTAAAATGAGTTAATTGTTCTGAATTCATCATAGATCACTGACAGACTAAAAATGCTATATTACAATATTAATTCTTATTTAGCTGCATAAGCTCAAGCAATGAACAAATTATCCTTACTGAAAATCGGTATAGTATCCATCAGCGATCGTGCATCAAGCGGCATTTATCCTGATCAAGGATTGCCAGAATTAAAAAAATGGTTGCAACAAGCAATATTAAATCCACTTGAGCTGGTCGAGCATCTGATACCTGACGAACAACAACTTATAGAAAATATTCTCATGCGTCTAGCCGATCACGACCATTGCCCATTGATTCTAACAACGGGCGGCACTGGTCCATATCTGCGCGATGTAACGCCAGAGGCAACTTTAGCCATAGCAGACAGGGTCATCCCCGGCTTTGGCGAATTAATGCGGCAGATTAGCTTACATTTTACGCCTACAGCCATTCTGTCACGTCAGGTTGGAGTCTTGCGCGGCAACAGCCTAATCTTAAATCTCCCCGGCAAACCTTCTGCTATTGCAGAAACTCTAGGAGGAGTAAAAAATAGTAGTGGTCAGACATTGATCCCGGGTATTTTTGCCTCAGTTCCAATAGCTGTAGATGCTGTTGGTGGACCGTTAATTCAAACAGATGCCAATTTTTGCCCTATTGTACGCCCCAAGCGTTAAAATTTATTAAAGTAAAAGTACCTTATAGAATCATAAACTTGAAAAGCTTTGTCTCTCTTATAATCTTTTGTCAGGCACAAAGTGGCACTCGCTAAAATACGGGTGCTATGTTTTTCGGAGCAAAATAAAAAGCAGCCTGTATTTCTCCAGACTGCTTACAAATAAACTAATGATCATACATATTTATCAACTTCTTCCAATGTTGTTTTGGCATCTCCAAAACACATCCTAGTATTCTCATTATAGAATAATGGATTATCCACACCAGCATAGCCAGACTTCATCGAACGTTTGAATACGATCACGTTTTGTGCTTCCCAAACATGTAGCACAGGCATGCCGGCTATCGGACTACCCGGATCAGTTACGGCTGCTGGATTAACCGTATCATTGGCACCGATAACCAGCACCACATCAGTTTCAGGAAAATCATCATTGATTTCATCCATTTCCAACACAATATCATAAGGTACTTTTGCTTCAGCCAATAAAACGTTCATGTGTCCGGGCAACCGGCCGGCAACCGGATGGATACCAAAACGCACATTAACCCCTTGCTCACGCAATTTGCTAGTCAGACTGGCTACAGCATTCTGAGCATGTGCAACTGCCATACCATACCCAGGAGTGATAATAACTGAGCTGGCATTTTTTAGCATATCAGCCACTGTATCGGCTTTAATTTCCTGTACCTCACCCGCAGGAGCATCATCATTATTGGCTACAACCGCTTCCGAACCAAAACCACCACCGATAACAGACAGAAATTTACGATTCATGGCCTGACACATAATATATGACAGAATTGCACCTGATGAACCAACCAGAGCACCGGTCACTATCAGCAAATCATTATTGAGCATAAAACCTGCGGCGGCAGCAGCCCAACCAGAATAGGAGTTCAGCATTGAAATCACCACCGGCATATCTGCACCACCGATTGAAGCAACCAAATGATAGCCAAATGCCAGAGCGATAATAGTCATGACAATTAAAGCGAAAGTAGAACCACCCACGCTAACAAACCACACCAGCAACAGTAAAGAAAGAACCAAAGCACCCAAATTGAGCATATGGCGATTAGGTAATTGCAACGGTTTACTGTCTATTTTACCATTGAGTTTACCCCATGCCACTAACGAACCGCTAAATGTCACGGCCCCAATAAATATCCCTAAAAACACTTCCACCAAATGAATGGTGTGCATATCATAGTCGACATCAATCGGGTAGATATAGCTATTGAATCCTACCAATACCGCTGCCAATCCAACAAAACTATGCAACATAGCAATCAGTTCTGGCATTTGGGTCATTTCCACCTTTTTGGCCTGATACAACCCAACGGCACCACCAATTACCATGGCAATAATCACCCAGCCAAAGCCATGTGCATCCTTGCTCAATACCGTAGCCAGCAAAGCAATAGTCATACCGGCAATACCGAGATAGCAACCACGTTTAGCGCTTTCCTGATGAGACAGGCCAGCCAAACTCAAAATAAACATTATAGCAGCAACGATGTATGCCGCAGTCACAATACCATGAGACATCACGCTTCTCCCTTACTTACGAAACATATTGAGCATGCGGCGGGTAACAGCAAAACCACCAAAAATATTAACGCTCACTATAGCCACGGCAATAAATGCCATAAATGAGACAAAGCCATGCCCCTGCCCGATTTGCAGTAACGCACCCACAATAATGATGCCTGAAATGGCATTCGTAACTGACATTAGCGGTGTATGCAACGAATGACTGACATTCCATACTACAAAATAACCAACAACACAGGCTAATACAAACACCATAAAATGATTCAAGAAAGCCACTGGTGCCACTGCACCCACCCATATCATGAGAATAACTGCTACAGCAGCCCAAATGAATTTAGTATAAGGAGATGAAGGTTTCGCAACGGGAGGCGGTTCAGGTGCCACTGCAGTTTGAGCTTTAGCTTGAGGAGCAGCTGATACTTGGATCGGTGGAGGCGGATACATCAAGTTGCCATCATGTGTAACTGTCATATTACGAATAATGACGTCCTCAAAATTCAAATTCAGTTCACCATCTTTATTTGGTGTCAGTAATTTGGCCAAATTAACCAGATTAGTACCATATAACTGAGATGACTGGCCAGCCAGACGATTGGCCATATCAGTATAACCAATTACTTTCACTCCATTGGGAGTCGTAATAATTTTTCCGGCCTGAGTATATTCACAGTTACCACCTGTAGCAGCAGCCAGATCCACTACTACCGAGCCTTCCCGCATACTGTCCACCATTTCTTTAGTGATCAGTTTGGGAGCAGGTTTACCCGGTATGGCGGCAGTGGTAATAATAATATCAACTTGTTTGGCCTGATCGGCAAACAGCTTCATCTCTGCTTCTATATAGGCGGCACTCATCGTTTTAGCATAACCATCGCCACTACCCGTTTCTTCTTCCTGATAGTCTAGATGCAGAAATTTACCACCCATAGACTCAATTTGATCAGCAACTTCAGGACGAGTGTCAAAAGCATTCACAATCGCACCTAATTGACGCGCTGTACCGATAGCAGCCAGACCAGCCACGCCAGCGCCGATAATCAATACTTCAGCCGGTGGAACCTTACCAGCAGCAGTAATCTGACCAGTAAAAAAGCGACCAAAATTTTCAGCCGCTTCAATTACTGCACGATAACCACTAATATTGGCCATTGATGACAATGCATCCATTGCCTGCGCCCGAGAAATACGTGGCACCATATCCATGGCCATAACTGTTACATTTTTTTCCTGCAACGCCTGTATCAATTCAGGATGCTGTGCCGGCATAATAAAACTAACCAGAATCGTGCCGGGTTGAATGACGGCAATTTCTTCCATATTTGGTGCGTTTACCTTAAACAGCACCGGGCATTGCCATACATCTTCAGCATCAGTAACAGTTGCCCCAGCCTCACGGTATAGACCGTCTGACAAACTGGCTGCTTTTCCGGCATCATGTTCAATTACTACCTCATGACCTAATTTAATCAATTGAGCAACGGTTTTAGGCGTTGCAGCCACTCTGGTCTCACCAGCTAGAGATTCGCGTGGAATACCTATTTTCATTGAATTTCCTTTCCCAAGGATATGCACTTAAATTAATATCTCGCCAAAATGCAAATACATGCCAGTCTTATTGAATTCTATTAACTTCAAAACTATCCAAAATAGCGATCATTTAATTGCTAACAAAAAACTGGATCCAAAACATTTTGCAGATTCCATTCAGGCAAAGCAGGTAAAAAGCTCCAGATTAAAACAAATTTTTATCTTTGTTTTACAAAGCATATGCATCGTATTAGAGCTAGGAATTCCATAATACCAGCAACAAAAGTTCATACCAATACAATTTGCATTTAACTTATAATATCTGTAAAACTCTTTAACGATACTGTAACAGACTCTAAGGAATGTTTGTAGATTTATCAAATCGACTTTGATCTAAATCGCCAATCTATTTTAGACTTAAATCTCAATTTAGACTTAACCATAGGGAATATCGTGATATTTACACTTCATGATAAAAATAATCCTCCCCAAAATGCATAAAAAATTTTATTTGCAATCACCTCATATACTTTTACGGCATTGCAGCAATTAAAAATCACTTAACATATTGTTTTATATAAACTATATATAGAAATATTGACTAAAAATGCCACATCTGTAATAAAGTCCGTATTACTCTTCCTACTTTACCGTTCGTCTGTGAATCGACAAATTTGGTGAATTTTTCATTGATACAATGGTTATCACAGGTTTTAATAAAAAGATGTACGCCTGTGCCTTAATATTGATGTCCATGATCAGAATAAATCCATTCAATGATATTAAGACAACGTTATACTGTATCATTTTGTCAAAACTGTGCTGCACTAAATTGGGCGTTATTTGGGCAAATATCCTCATATCATTTTGATAGCGGATTGGGCTGGTTTGCTGCAGCAGTCTGAATCCATCCCATAGAAAGCGGGTACGGTTGTAGGGGTTGCCTTCATGGTCTAGCTGGTGTTTTTCGATACGCCGCCCTAGGGCATCGTAGACGTAGCCGTAACGCTCGCTGTGGTTTAGTGTGCTTAGGCGGTGTGCGGTATCGTAGTACTGTGTGCCCAGTGGTTCTTTAATCTGAGTACGGCTGACCGGTTAGCGTATAAATCTAGGGCGATTTTTATTTATCCTGAGCATTTTGGGCTAATTTCAGGCGATAGCACAAATACTACGCCTGAAATCAATATAAGCAGCAAAAAGCATCACCCGCTTCCCAGCATGGCTTCAGATATCTTTTAATAATTCCTTTCTAATATTATAGTCACCCAATGGAGCTACATCAGGTAGCGATTCGGCTTCTTGTTCAGATATTGGGGTTTTATTTCCCCAAATATCTACCTTTTTACACCATTTTTGAACGCCATAGGTGAAATATACGTTATCCATATCGGTAGGCACATAGTTTTGTTGATGCCAGATTATTCTCCACTCACCTTCTGATGTTCTATCAAATAATGAGTAGCTGTCTAATATCACTGGTTCAATCAATCGCCGGGCTTGTTTGATTTCTGCCTCAGATATATCAGGAGAATTTGAAATATTATCAAACAGCTCGGCAACATGGCCAACCATAAACTTGATAATAATTCTGCCAAAACAATATCTCTGTTCATCCAGCTTAAAGCAGAATATGTCTCCTGCCTTAATAAACCGTAGCATGGTGCGTGGTTTTTTATCCCAACCCCATAGTTTGAAATCACTCATCAGCATTTTCCTTTTTTTCTATAATAAGCTTTTTTTAAATGCCTTAGCTCTGGCATCAGTGCGTTAGTGGTATTTAAACTATATGATAATTTTAAAAAACACCCTTTAGTTTTTTTCTTGATATCTTAATATCTTTAGCGATTATTTCAACATAAAATGAATCACTTTGAATAATATAATGAGTATATTCTCCAACATCATATTTATTCCAATCAGGGAAAAAGGAACATCTTTCAGCCTTTAATTTTTCCAACCATGATGACTCTGGAACAACTATATAGCATGCACGAAAAT
>JAGGIK010000045.1 GCA_024103515.1 Snodgrassella sp.
GCGACGAATGTAACCGTTGATGATTGTACCAATAAGCATAAGCCGCAAAGGCTTGTTGTCATTCTTCAGTCGTCATGGATTTTTCTCCTTTAACTAATTCAGTTTTCATGCTGTTAAATGTTGCTTCTGCCACTGCATTGTCATACGGACATCCCTTTTTACTTAGTGGACGCTGTATATTAAATGTATCAAAACACTTATCTAGCAATTGATTATCAAACGCCTTTGCTCTATCTGAATGAAACAGATGTAATGATGACAGTAGTTGCTTAATCTGACTTAGTGCACACATCACTCAATCTGCTGTTTTATGTTGTCCAGCACAGCCTTTACCTGCGTGAGTGGATACTAAAACTTTTTTATGCTTTCCTCCTGAAGCTGAGATTTTAAACTGAGCTCGGCAAACATCTGCTTAATCTTGCGGTTTTCAGCTCCTTTAAGCGTTTGCTATCCGAGGTTTTCATACCACCGTATTGATCGCGCCATTAGTAGAAAGTTGAATTCCTCATACTATATTTACTGCAAATTTTTTATGAGCATACCAATTTCAGCTTCTAATAAAATAACTACGAATTGATATGGAGTTATCTATTTTATGTTTAAATCCTGTGTGGGTTAATGAAGAGAATTTTCTACTTCAAGGCTGTACTATTTTAGGTGGTAGTTACAATAGTATGATTTGTTTGGCTATCCATCGAAGAAGGTATTGTTAAGCTGACATGCAAATTGAAGGTAAAAACTGCAAAAAAGTCATAAAGATAACCAGATAATTGGAAATAGATTTTTTTATATGACAGTAAAGATCCTATACAAATGACGAAAATTAATCAACAATCATTGTTGATATCGTAAAGAAAATAAAACTATTGATATAAAATATTGGTTTTAAAGGCTAATATAGAGTTACACCGTCAATAGTGATTTGCTCTATAATTAAAGAATATCATGTAAACATTATTCTGCTGGACAATCAAACCAGTAAAGCGCATGATAAAAGTAATAATAAATAACTTGATTATAAGCAAGATTAAATTTAAAGCGCATATTTTAAATGGCCGATATCCAAATTTTTCTTTCCAACTTTTAATATAATTAAACCTGATATTGATGTTATCGACAATTAGCAATAGCAACAACAGGCTTAAATTATTGTTTTATTTAATATCAGCAGCAAGATACAGCAGGCAACAACTATTTATTCTACAGCCCGCTGTACCACGAAAAACTACAGAAAAAATTAGCTATTTATTCCTCCACGCACGCTTCGCCCCGCATCAGGATTCTGGCTGTTCTAAAAACTGTCCCACATTTAGCCGTTACATCCCCATTATTCATGGCAACATCGGCTCCTACAGATAAAATACCGCTGCAATGCCCAATCCGGATTTCATCATGGTTGCTTGCTTGGGCAACCATCTGATTAACTAAGGTACCAGGAATTTTAGCGGCAACACCAATACATACTCCGCCGGTAATGGCCAGTGCTGGATGCAGTTTTCCCATCGACAGCATTCTGGCTTGAATATCAATCTGGTCAGTGTTAATTGTTTCTCCTTCCAAGGAAGTATATTCCGCAGCGGGCGCTATAAAACAGAATTTTGGCACCGCCGGAATCGTTTTGGCTTCATTCAGATCAACCGCAATACCAGCCATGACCGAAGCTTTTTCTCGGATGGACAGCATTTTTTCCAGTAACTGCGGTTTACTGTCAATCTCTGCCGGCATTTCACTACCGGTTAAGCCAAGATCCTGAGCACGTACGAATACCAATGGATTGGCTGCATCCACAATAGAAATATCGATTTTCTGACCATCCGCTAACTCAATGGTGTCAGCAACGTGTCCAGTGGGTAATAGTTTTTTAGTAACCGCACCGCCTGGATTTAAAAAATCCAATTGAATTCTAGCTGCGGTACCGGGGACACCAGAAATGGCATAATCCCCCGTATACACTACCTGACCATTTTTTACTGGGACATGAGCCACAATTGTTTTTTGAGTATTGGTATTGAATATTCGTACCTGAGTAGTTGGTTCTGTGATGTCTTCAATCAAACCACTATCTATAGCGAACGGTCCAACCGTTGATGACATATTGCCGCAATTGCCCTTACGGTCGACCAAATCAGAAGCAACGTCTACTTGAGCAAAAGTATAATTAACACTATTGCGCTCTCCCGCACGCTTACTGACTATGACTGCCTTGCTGGTAGTAGAAGTACCGCCACCCATGCCATCAATCTGCCGGCCGGAAGGATCATTGCTACCATAGATTTTACTAAGCAGTTTATTCTGGGTGCTGATTTCTGTAGATAATTCTGATTCTAGAAAACAGGCCCCTTTGCTTGTTCCACCACGCATCCATGTACATTTTATATATTTTTCCATCTTGTTCTCACTTTCCAATGTTGCATTGTTATCAATTGCTACAAAGTGAACAAATCAAAATGTTCATAGATGATTATAAGAAGTAAACAATTAAAATGCCATGGAAAATATACAGATATATAATTGCCTTACCCTGAGGTGTAGATTATCGAATAATTAAATCCTTGAAAACTCAATATATGCAGTAAAAGCAACAGCAAAGTCTCAGTATAAATAATTTTGAAAAATAAGGATAACAAATAAATATTGTGTTCTGGATTGCAAATATTGTTCTATTGGATAAAGTGCCACCTCAACATTATTAGGTAAATCTAAAGTAAAGAGCCAATACATTCCGTTTTATCGTTAAATTCAACCGTTTGGGTAATAGCACTTGTGCATAACAAATTTATTAATGCTATTTAATTAATACCATCACCTTTTTCATGTTTTTTTGTTCTTCTAGTTGGTTTATCCTAAATCATTACGCTCTTTGATTGAAAATTATTGTTTTGTTGCTCTACGTTTTATTGACACTTCAATGATTTTTGCCATTTGGTAGATTTCATCTTTAGTCAGCGGTGTTTTTCCTTTTGCTTTATCTTGCTTGTTAATAACGGAAAGTTGTAACCATGGGTGATTGATTTGCTATTTTGGGTGTTTGTTGAGTAATCAGATACCGCACTGTAGTAACCATAATCGGACGGTGATTTATCCTTATAACGTATTTCAACAAATCTGGCTGTACTTTTGCGATCATCCATTTTAATATCATGATATTTAATGGGAAAAACCATAACTTAATGTTTTTAATGTTTAGATTATTGTTATCGTAATTCGTGTTTCAAAACAGACTAATTTCATCGTTGGTATTAAAGTTTAATGAGTGAGTGAATGACCGAGTATTTTCTGAAAACGAAATAACAATATCAGGGTATTCTTTTAACCGAAAGGAGACCGTCACATTAAGTGGGGTAGTTGCATTATTACCGGCGACAAAGCCCAGAAGGATACAATTACCTGCGGTTTGCGGAACCTCAAACAGTTTTCAGGTGGAAAATCCTTTAATAATGGCATCGGCATCGGATTTATAAAATTCAAAATCTTTTTTCTCCTTGGTAATGACTGAAGTTTGAAAAGAGTAAATTCTGTTATTCTCAATAAAATTTACACTAGATGCCTTTGTTGAATAAAAACCAAAACTGTTTTCTTTTTTTAAAGGTTCAGCTAAATGTTCTGGATTTTTTATTGTTATATTTTCGATAGAATTATCTAATAATTTTTTACCTTCTATTTGTTCATTATCACTCCACTCTGAAGTAATTGATAAATAATTATCATTAAAGGCAGATAAATTAGCCCATTACCGTCTTAAAAATAGACAGGGTAATGCGTTTTGGCTTAGAGTACTGATTTGTGGGATAAAGCGACACTTTAATATTATCGGGAAAATCTAAGGTATAAGAGCCAATACATTTCGTTTTATAGTACAGCTAAAGATGTGTAATCACAATTCTTGTTCGTTGCTTAAGTTAATAAGCGAATAGGGTAAGCAATCGCATTATGTTCACCTTCTGTCTAATGAATAGGCAGTAACGTAATATGACCTTTAATGTGTTGTCATTTGATAATCTGCGGCTATTTTATCACTTAATGCTTTAACTATTGAGTTTTCAGGTAATCTATCCCTAGTAGAAGATTAAATTTTTGTGAATAAAGGTTTTCTATCGTCTTGGGTTTTGGCCGGTATCGACGTTGATTATCATTTTGATATTAGTAAGCCTTGCCGTAATCAGATACAAAAAATTGATTATCAAACTAGATAAAGTGGTTCGCTCGATTAATTAATTTAAGTATCACTATGTAAAGAGCTCTTTGTGACAGGGATATATCTTTAATCTTAAAGTTTTTCTTAAATTTAATCGTAAGTTAATTACCTCATTATATTTAGCTTTCTAAATTTCAGCATAACGCATACATTTGGCTGCACTTTTTAATATATGAACACTAACATTTGCCCTATCCGGAAAAAAATCAAAGGTGAATATGTTGAATTAAAAATCAGTATGAAGTCAAAGAAGGTATGAATCGTAGGTTTAGCAAAGCAAAAAGTCGCTGTGCGCAATTTAATGGTAGCATTGCACCAATATTCACTCCAATAAAGGAACAAAATCGGAATAAATTATACCTGCTGATATTTATCTTTAGAAATAGTCTAATTGTACTTTTATGCTGCTGCTTTTTTACTCATACACATTAGAGTCAGAATTCATATAATCAGTTGCGCTTTGCCCAAAATACCCAAAATTTACATACAAATTATTTGCTATAATTTTCTAAAATAAATAGTCAATAATAAAATATCAATATTTATATAAATTAATGATGAATAAAATGCGCGCGTTTATGATTCATTAATTAATAAGTAGTAGTGTATTAGTGAGAGAAAACTTTACGGAAATCAATTATGAATAAAATATATATAAAATAATGAAGAATAAGCAGGGTCAAAGCTTGGTTGTATCTGAACTAGCCAAGGGAAGAGGTAAATTAAAGAAATTATCTTTGTTGATTAAAACAGGGTTAACCGGTGTTTTATCAATGTGTCTAGCAAGTACTGCACTTGCAGATATTGTTGTTAACAATACAGATGATTTTGTCATTAAAGAGGACAATGCTAATAGTATACCTGTTGATGGAAAATTTACCATTCTGGATGCCGACGAAGATATTATTGTTAATAATTCAGGCAATATCCAAAGTAACGGAGTAGACAGCACCATACTTTATTATAATTTGAATGAAGGAAATTTAATAGATATTACCAATACCGGTAATCTTGAAACCTCGAAAGACTGTTCTCGTGGTATTGTGGTTTATGGCAAACGCAAAACAAATGATAGAGAAATAAAAATAAACAATAATGGCAATATCACCATCAATGGTAATGGTGCTGCTGGTATTGTTAGCCTAACCAGTGATGCGGCTCAAAACACATCTGATGCACAAACACATACCAGTGTGTTAATCAATAATTCAGGTGAGATCAACATCAATAATAATAAATGGATAGGTAACGGAGATATCAAAGCCGGAAAATACCCTGCGGGTATCGTTGCCGTAGCCTTGAATGGTAATATCGGCGATATAACTGTGAATAACTCTGGTAATATAAATAGTTCTGGTCATGGTATTCGCGCTTGGCAACAAGGAATTGATGATATTAATATTGATAACTCTGGGATATATTCATTTATGATTCAGATATGTCTTTGGGAGGTGCTATCTATACTGCTTTAAATGTTGTTGAGTGGAATAAAAATTACTTAACAGCTAAAGGTGATATTAATATCAAAAATAGTGGTAAACTTTCATCAGAAAATATAAGTAATTTTGATTTAATTTTAGCTAATATGTCTGTTAGAAGCAATGATGGTTTAAAAAAGTCACCGGCAATATCAATATTATAATAAATGTAAAATTATTGCAAAATGTGAAAACGTAAAAGGTATCAATGCCAATATGCAGGCGTCAGCAGAAAATACCGGTACGATCACTATTAATAATGATAGCTTAATAGACACCGTAGAAAAAGATTCTAAATCCATCAATGTGTTTTCTCGGGATGGAGATATTAACATTAATTTAGATGTCAATTCCAAGATTATCGGTGGTGGTGGAGAGAAAGGTACAGCTATTGATATGATCAGTGCCGCACACCACCGCGATCAGAATAATGAAAAATCGGCTTCACAGATATTGAATAATAAAGGTGTAATTTCTGCATCAAATGATAGAACAATTGCTGCTCATCGATCCAGAGCATCTGGGGGTGAAACCATTATTAATAATGATGGCATAATTAACGGTTTTGTTGATTTAAGCTCAACCAAGCATCTTAATACATCCACTATTGACAGTGATAAAAATAAATATAAAGACATAGCTAGCAATGGTGATGTTAAATTTAACAATAATGGAATATGGAATGTCAAAGATGGCAATGGTCTAAGTAGCAGTGGTGATGTAGGCACGGTGATTAATACAATTGGTACCAAAGATAAAGCTGGTCTGATTACGAACACAGGAACAATTCAAAATGTTGATTCAGCAATTAATTCAGCCGTTTTAGAAAATGCCAATGTAATTAATTCGCGTATCATCGACTTAGGCAAAAACACTGCTGATACCACTTTAACCATTAATGGCGATTACCATGGTGAAAATGGTTAGCTGAATATATATACCGATGTCAAAGATGATCAGACAGATAAATTAGTAGTAACTGGTAATACTACGGGTACAACCAATATCAATATTGTTGAAATAGACAATAGTGAAATTGAAAAAGGGTGCATAGAGGATATAATTAGTGTTGGTGGTAATGATGATGCGATCTGGACCATCAAAGAAAAAGCAGACAGTGCCTTTGACTACACAATCGGTCGAGATACTGATGGCAAATTAATCATTGAATATACCAATGCCTTTTCCAATGTCAGGTTCGATATTTGCTAATCAGATGGCTGCATTGGCTATGTTCCGTCACAGTGCACATGACCGAGCCACTGCAATTTATGCGCCTGATTCCAATGTGTGGATGCGCACCAGCTACAATCGCGAGAAAAGCGATTTGTTTAATGGCCGTCAGCAAGTAAAGATGAAAACATCCGTGATCGAATTGGGTGTAGATGCCGTATCCGCCAACCAGTTTAAATTGGGTGTATATGGAGGTTATGGTCATAGCTCAACCGATACAGACCACAAAAACAGCAATCGAAAAGGGAATGGCAGCGTATCCGGATATAATGTAGGTATCTATGGACACTGAAATAATCAGGATAATGGTGCCGGTTTATATGTAGATGGCTGGGCGCAAAACAGCTGGTTTAACAACAAAACCAATGTACATTTATCCAGTGTCAGAAATTACTCAAACAAATATGATGGCAATGCCGCATCTATCTCAGCCGAGACGGGCTACGGTTTTATCATAAGTGAAGGAAGTAATAAAAATTGGCTTTAGGTGCAGGGGGAGAGGCAGCAGGGCAATTGGCTACCGGTGAATATAAGCCTATGGATATTGTCTTGGAGGCGGTGGCAGAATTACCTTTAGGCCTCGCATCCGCGCGCTCTAATTTTGTGGAGTCGCGCTCAAAAGCCGCAGAAGCTCAATTACTGCGAGCACAGGCGAAGGCGGAGATTAAGCAAAATATCGATAACGCTGCTCGATACGGCAAATTGGCTAAGCGTGACTTAGACGCATTTGGTGAGTTTGTGCATGAGGCAGGAGAGGCAAACGGTATTGAAGGATTTTATATTGACGCGGAAGCGCTACATCAATCCGGCATCGCGGATGTCATGTTGCAAAATTCGCCCAGCGTCGCCGAACAATACAATCAAACACTGGAAAGTGGGGGTTCTGTATTTATACCATTGAACGAGTATGCACAACGGGTAGCAACTAAGCCTGAGCTGGCAACGCAATTAAATGAGATCGTCCGTATGGAACCGGACGGGGATACGCTGGCGGAAATAAAAAATTTTAATACATCAGAAGTGCTACAACACGACATCGATCAGCAAGCGAGAAAGGCAATTGAAGAAGCCGATACTGCTATTCAATCTGATGCGGTTTTCAATCACGTTTACGGCCAACTGAAGGAATTGGGGCGTTTTAGCGATGAGGTAAGTCAGCAGCAGGCTTTGTTAGCGGCAAATGCTTTTCAAGTCTTGGCAAAACGCCTTAACCGAAAGGTAGAAGACCTTTGGCAAGCGTATCCGATTAATCTGGTTGGCGAGACTGCGGGCGGTTCTGCTTTGCATCAAGTGCTGAAAAATCACCCGCCTAAAAACTGGACGCATTCACAAAGCGGTGCGGATGCGAGTGCGCTTTACTCGAGTCGTGAGACTGAGACGACGACCGGAAACAAGGCAGTGTTCTGGACGCACCTAGGTGACAGAACCGCTCAGACAATTGAAGGTACTGAGGGGTTTTCTCACTCTTTTAGTTCGTCCGCGGCGCGACATATTTTTAAGAGGCACGGTGATGTTGAGGTTGAAAAAAAAACGAGGCCAAAAAGCGGTAACTGCTGATGATATAGCGCGCATCCCAGATATTATTGAGCACTATGATGAAGTTCGCACCGACCTTGCGGACAAGAAAGGGACGCAGCAGGTCGCTTACGCTAAAAAATACGATGACGGGGTTATTGTATATTTGGAGAAAATTAGCAGAAAGAGACAGGATTTTCAGGGGGTATCAATGTGGAAATATCCCCCAGGAGGCGATGTCAAGAAGCTGTTAACTGCGAATCTTGGCCCCGCCCTTGACGGCCACGACCGGAAGGGGGCATATGGAAATGATAATACAGGCCAAGAATTAAAGCAAGGATACGAGGTTCTTTTGCTCCGGAGAGCCGAACAATAGCCTTGCTGAAAGGGGCGGATCTGTCAACGTTTCAGCATGAGCTTGGGCATTTTATGTTAGAGATGAATATAGATGTAGCACTTCAACTGCAAGCGCGCGTCGGTGCGTTGACAGTTCAGGAACGGCTATTGCTTGCCGACGCAGATGCTACGATGAATTGGCTCGATCTTAAAGATTTGCATGCGTGGCAAGCTGGTACTTTTGAAGAAAAGCGACCCTACCATGAGCAGTTTGCGCGCGGCTTTGAAGCGTATCTGTTTGAGGGCAAGGCTCCGAATCTGGAAATGCGCAGCGTATTTGCGCGTGTGCGTGACTGGATGGTGTCGGTCTATAAACATTTAAAAGCGCTGCAGGTTGAGTTGACGGATGAGGTGCGCGCGGTATTTGATCGGATGGTGGCTGCAGACGAGCAAATTAAGGAGGCACAGCAAGCGCATCAAATGCACGCGTTGTTTGCCGATGCGCAAACGGCAGGCATGTCTGAACAAGATTTTATGGGGTATTTTAAGGATGCGATGGCGACGACGGATAAAGCAATAACGGATATTCAATCCCGCGCTTTGGCGGATTTAAAATATATGTGCAATGCTCGGCATAGAGATCGAACCACATGCACAACTGGGTTATACTTGGTCAGACACAGACAACTTCAATATGGGTAGCAAAGGTCGCATCACTGATATCAATGGCGATGGAGCCCAGATCCGCTTGGGTGCTAGCTTCTATGGTCAGCACAAAAAAGACAGCTATGGCGTATTACCATTTGTGCAAGCAAACTGATTGTATGATTCGGCCATACCAGAAGCAAAAATTAATGCAAACAGGTTAAATCCGACATCAGCAAAAACCTGTTTGAAGTGAAAATTGGATTGAATGGGAACTTCACTAAATCCCTCAGCGGTTATGCTCAGTTGGACGGAAAATTTGGCAGCAACAATCATTCTAATGTTGGCGCAAAAGTAGGTTTGAATTATTCATACTGATGATTTGATTTAATCAAAGTAAAAGGCAGCATTAAAAAAATGCTGCCTTTCTTGTAATCAAAATTTAAAAATTAATCAATGCTCAGGAAAACGATGCTTCATTTGCAAAATAATTAGATAGCAATTTAAATCCTGTTTGTTAATCAATGTATTAATTTCTTATATTTTTCCATAAAAATCAATAAATTAACACTTATAATTTTGCCGTAAACAATCACTTGAAGAGACTTTGTTGGTTTACACAATAAAGAAACATTATCGAGGCTAGAAAGAAATTCTAATAATATTAATGGGTGATTATTTTACTGAATACTGTAAATTATTGTCGCTGATTGAAATCTGAACCATCATAAACATTCTGGATTATTTTCTAGTTAAGATCTTCAATATTCGCGGATTCAGCAATGCCGAGATTTCAGACTATCATCTGAATAATATTCGTTAATCATACTTTACTTGTTTATGCGTAAAAATGAAGCGTAGATTCTGGTTCTTTCATCACGAATCCTTTTTAGGAAAGATTTAATAACAGCATATATAAAATATTTGCGTAATTTATAGTTCTTTGCCCTCAAAAGATATTTCTTTCTTTGGTGCCAATCAGCTCCGAGTGTAGTTAATTAAAATGGGGTCGTCAGAGTGTACAAAATTAGACACAAAGAAAATCCACGTAATCTACATACAACCGACAACAGCTTCTGTCACTTCTCTTGCTTGCTCATTGCCGCAAAAATGTATAACGCAGGTATGCTCAGCAGCTTTTGTCGCAATGATCGAGTTGTAATTAGCATGTATTCTAAAATGAATTAAAATCTAATTACATGTTGCTTCATTATACTGTTTTAAAAATCTTTTTTATTGAATCATAATAGTGGCTATGTTATATAAAAAACAAATGTTTAATCAATAAAAATATAATTCTGCTTATTGATCCTATCTCTGCGTCCAATAAAAAATGAAAATATTCTGCAATATAAATAGACCAACATCAAGGCGATCTATACCGATCTGATTTTTGCATGGACTATTATTGCATTCAATGATGCTATAGTTAAGCTGATAACGTTGCCAAGAATGAAAAAACATCTTTATCTTCCATTGTTTACTGCAAATTTTCGGCTAACAGAAATCAATGGTTGGAATTATCCTATACAAATGGGTTATTTTGCTCATTAAAAAGTGTTTCATTTTCTGCACCAATTCTGCCCAAGCATTTATTCAGACATTTAAATGAAAACTAAGGCTTGCGGGCATGCAGGGTAGCAAATCGTAATTGAATCCGGTTACCGTTGCTGTCGGTTTTATGTAGTGTGCCAATATTTTCATTATATTCAATAATGTGCCAGTTTTGATAATAATGGCGCAGTTCATTTTCCTGAAAGGTGAACGAAAATGGCATCGAACAGGGATAATCTGGTGTCGACATGGCGCTGACGATGACATTATAGCCACTGGAACGAGTGTTCGATTGCATATTATGAATAATAGCTGGTATGCGCTGTGGCTGTAAGAACATCATCACAACAGTACTGATAATTAAATCATAGCTGCCAGTAATATCTGCTTGATTAATGTCATAAACCAGAGCACGAAAATTATCTAAATGTTCCTGATTGATGATCTGATTAAGCCGGTCAATATTTGGTTCGTTTTTGTCCACAGCAGTAACATCAAAGCCCAGCATATTTAAATATAGTGCATTACGCCCGGCACCACAGCCTAAATCCAGAACACTTCCTGGTTTTACTCTAGCTGCAGCGGCAATAACTTCAGAGTGGGTAGCCGTTAAAGCATATTTTTTTGCACAATAGTCTTCTTTGTGGCAATAGAATGTGAGCTGACACTGTATATCAGTAGAAACACTGCATATTTTGTGCCATTGTTGAGGTTGAATTAGTGGTGGCTGGCAATTTGTATTGAATTGATATTCTTCGGTAATGTTACCTGCAGCATCAAGCATAGCCAAGTTGAGATAGCCTCTTAATATATGCAGTTTTGCCCATGTACCTTGCTGGGTATTATGCTGTTGTTTAAAGCCATCCGGCAATGTACCTGCGGTCCAGACCGGAAGTGTTTTATATGCAACCAAATTAGAATTATCCATTAGATTTACCTGCCATGATTAAATACTTGACTATTATAGTCAAGTATTTTTTGATAAACCATCACTTTTTTGCGCAGACGTAATTTTATGTAGGCAATTGGCGTGTAAAACCCGGAATAGCAAAGTTTATTGGAGTGATTTTATTAAATAACCAAATGGTTATTCTGGTTTATGGCAAAAAAGATATGGGCTAACTTTTAGAGTGGTTTGCTCGTTAACACCAAGGCTGGAATTCAGTTAGCACGTGCGTTTCTCGAGGGAGAAAAGATCAAAAATTAAAATTTAGCTGTTATACCATTTGAAGCAAAAATTGTGTAAATTTTGAAACTTTTTGAGTTTTATAGGGTTATTTTAACCATGATGTGTAAACAACTTGGTGTTTTCCTACAATTTATAGTATATCCCTTATCAATATCCCTCCCCTACAAAATTTTATTAATTATTTTAAGTTAATTAAGCTTATTTAAGTTTGAACGGTGGTTGTAAAAGCTGTTTCTTATTGAGATATATTTGCATAGCCAAACAAAATTTGATTAAAAGTTGTCATTTACTTATGAAGCAATTGAATTTTTGACACTGGTGTTTTGCAAAAAATAAAACAGGCTATCTAAAGATAGCCTGTGAGTATAAGCATATTGGCGCGATCAGTTAACTTGATATTGGGATAAAACTGCCTTTATCTGTGGCAATGCGGCACGTGCTGCGTCTTCACCAAGCTTAATGGCCTGAGCTTTCTGATCAAAACCGCCTATCGCTCCAAGTATTTGTACCTGTGGGCGAATGACCACCTGTGCTCTGGATAGCTCGCTATTGAGAGCAGAGCTACTCATGATATTCAGGCTTTGGTCAAGGTAGGAAAAAAAACCGGAGTTGGAGAGTTTGGCGGGTTTGGCGGAAATATCCACAGCAATGACAACATTGGCGCCAAGTTGTCTGGCTGCGGTTACTGGAACAGGCGCCACCAACCCACCATCTACAAAACGTTTATTCCCGATGACTGTTGGCTGAAATATATTGGGGATACTGGCGGATGCACGGACGGCCTGACCGGCATTACCACTGGTAAATACGGCCATGCGTCCAGTACCAAATTCAGTAGCGACGGCACCGAAGCGGATAGGGAACTGCTGCATCGGTTTGTTGCGTACTTTTTTATTGATGTAATCCTGTAATTTTTGTCCTTTAATAAAGCCCGAAGTGGATAATACCGGATCCACCAGATCGGCTTTATTGAGGATTTCTGCTTCCAATTCCAATCTGTCTGGGCTCATACCGGAAGCATACATGCTGCCAACCAGTGCCCCGGCACTGGTACCGGTAACAATCCGGATAGGAATATGATTTTCCTGTAATACTTTTATAACACCAATATGGGCAAATCCTTTTGACACCCCTCCTCCCAGTGCCAAAGCGATAACTGCCCGCGGTTTAGCTGGTGCCGGAGGAGGCGTTGGTGTGGTTGTTTTACAAGCGCTGATTGATATAGCTGCAATGAGTCCCAAAATACTGTTGCGTAAGATTGGCATTATCTTCATATTCAGAATTTCATTTTTTTTGCGATAGCGAAGGTGGGTAAAATTGTATGGTTGCGGTATTTTCTGGTAAGGCTAGTCTTCTAATACCATGACCATATACTAGTTCTAATGTGACATCGTGAACGTGGTTATGTTGCCAGTGATCTGCCAGTATTCGTACCGCCTCTACTTCACTGTCAAATTGCAGTGTTTGCCATAATCCAGCAGTAATCATGTCATTAATAAATCGTTCTACAGTGGTGTATTGCAGGGTCAGCATATTCATGTCAGTGACCGGATCATAAAATCCATGCTGTAATAACATATCACCAAGGTCGTGCATATCCAGCAGGCGTGGAGCGGTTACTATTATGTCATGCTTACGCCACACTGTCAGAATTTCTTTTAATGTATCAGGCCCGAAGTGACTGAAAAATAGTAAACCCTCGGGTTTTAAGGCGCCAGCCCAATTTTCGATTACTTGCTGCGTATTGGCTTGATGTATCAGTCCCAGATTACTCCATACCATATCTACCATTGCGTTAACCGGCAGCTGATCTGAGTGGGTTTGTGTGGGGAAATGATTGCTCAGTTTCTGCCACCAGTTTTGTTTAGACTTACGGATGGACTGTGCTGCCTGTAGGTAATCGGCACGGCTGTCGAATTCCTGAAATTGCGCCTGTGGATAACGTGCTTTCAGTAGCCGGTAACTTTCATTGCCATCGGCTCCAGCCAGAAAAATTTTGTTAGGAGGCTGTTTGAGTATGGTCAGCCGTTCATCCATCGTGGCGGCCAGATGAGACTGAAGAAACCAGTCAGGCTGGTTTAGCAATGCTGTCATTTATGTCGCTCCCAGAATTGGCTCAGCACCTGTGCAAATTCAGTAGTATGACTGAGAAAAGGCACATGTGCCGCTTGCGGCAGCAGTACCCATTCGCTTTGTGGCAGATGCTGATGTAAGTATTCACCCATGCGTGGCGGTGTAATGGCATCACGGCCACCATAAAGTAATAACACTGGACAGTTTATGCTGCTTAAGAGTGGGCGTAAGTCAGCCTGTTTTAATGCAAGTAAAGCTGCGTTAAGTGCAGAGGGGGCGCCATATTGGCAAATAGTTGCCGTTAACTGACTGATATTGTTTTGGGCAGAAGATGTGGCATATAGCATTTGCAGTTGTAGAAATTGTTGCATGTATTTGTGATAATCTGCTGCAAAATGGTTGGCCATGGTATCTAGGCTGACTCGTTGTAGGCCTTGCCGATAATCGCTGCTAGCTAAAAGTTTGGCAAGACTGGCTGTCAGGCACAATGTGTTTATTTTTTCGGGATGACGTGCCGCCAGGCATAGAGCGACCATGCCGCCTAGTGACCAGCCAACGAGATTAACCGGGTTGCTAATTTGCGCAGCCAATTCATCGGCTATTTCATCTAGATTAAAGCGGCCATAAAAAGGTGCTGCACCATGACCGGGCAGATCTGGTGCCCACCAATGTTGTTTCCATGATTCTGGAATATAAGTATGTACTGGGTCAAACACATGATGATTTGCGCCCCAGCCGTGAATCAGTACAGTATATGGAATGGTAGCCATGAGTTTAATTTCGTTACTTTCTTTATTCTGGCACGCTTGTATCGGTGTGCCCCATTGTTTATTATGCCATGGTAACGCCGATCATTCGGGTTTATGTATGGCGTGCTGGGCAGATTTGCGTGCGCTTCAGCGAGACAGCGCTCAATTATGTCCGCGTTGTACCTCTTTTAGTATAAATGCAGCAGTCTGTGTACAGTGCCAGCATAAGCGTCGTCCTTTAACTGCGTTATATGCCAGTTACTACTATACCGCACCCTTAAAGCAATTATTGCGCGCATTTAAGCATCAGCGCCAATTGGCAATACTGGATACGTTAGCGGCACTGATGTTAGCGCAGCCGCCGGTGTGGTTGCAGCAAGAGAATATTGATGGTGTATTAGCGATACCATTAAGCCGTAATCGTTTGTTTGAGCGCGGCTTTAATCAAAGTCAATTGCTGGCTGCCGCTATTGCCCGCCATTATGGTTTACCATTAATACCCATACATTGGATACATCGTCATCATCGACCGCCACAATCCACATTGAAAAGCAAACAGCGTCGAGATAATGTGCGCGGTGTATTTCAGGTTCGTAAATCTTTAAAAAATCGTAACTTACTGTTAATTGATGATGTTGTGACCACCGGCGCAACAATTACTGAACTGGCGCATACCCTTAAGTTTTGTGGGGTAGCACAAATTTATGCGTGGACACTGGCTCATCCAAAGTAAAAATTTTTGACAGGTAGAAGATATTTTGGCATAGTGTCGGCCTGATAAGTAACTGATTTAATTATTTTCTACGTTACTGTTTACACTTTATGGCCGCTGATATGCTATTTTCAGAACTTATCCTTATAGCACTTAATTAAGCTATAAGTGATGCCTGTTCTTGCTAATAATGGTTATTACATTTGTCAGCTAATTTAATGGCTGATTTATATTTAACTCAGTCAGTAGAATATTTTTCCCAGATTTTGTCATTAGGACAATTGTTTTCTGGATATTTGCGTCTTTTACTCAAAGAAATGGAATGACGGTTTGATTAAGGTTAAAGTTATTTTTATTGGTCTTATTGTAGCGTTAAGCTTGGGTGTGGCTTCGGCTAAACAAAATAAGCATTTGTCCGCATCAGTTTATCATCCTAAAAAATCAGTGACCAGTATCACAGCAATACCTAACGAACACTTGCATAAAACTGCTAATCTTAGCTATCAGGTAGCAGGAAAACGCTACTATCCTCTACAAAAAGTAGCCAGCTTCAATCAGGTAGGACGTGCTTCCTACTATGGTAAAAATTTTCAGGGTCGCCGTACTTCTTCCGGTGAACGTTTTGATGTCAACATGCTTACCGCCGCGCATCCGACCTTACCTATTCCCAGCTATGCCCGGGTAACTAATTTATCTAATGGCAAAAGTGTGGTGGTGCGTGTCAACGATCGTGGCCCTTTCCATGGTAACCGCGTGATGGATTTATCTTATGCTGCGGCACGCCAGCTGGATTTTATTCGTGCCGGTACCACACAGGTGCGGGTAGAGCAGATTCTGCCCGGTGAGCGCATACAGATGGCTAACAAAAGTGCTGATATCTATATAGATTTACAACGA
>JAGGIK010000046.1 GCA_024103515.1 Snodgrassella sp.
AAGAATGGTTAACGATTTATAACACCGAAAGACCGCATGAGGCATTAAATAACATGACACCGATTGAGTATAAAACATTAACATAAGCAGCTGAATTTTCTACGTGAGTTGTGTACTAGGTTTGGGGTATTTACACTGGTATGACAATGCGGCGCAAGAAGCAATATTGGACAACATTAAAACTAAGTTTGTTGGAGGGAAAATTATGATAATTTAAGAATTACAATAAGTTTTTGCAGCTTATGCTGATTGGTACAGTTGCCAACAGTTAGTTTTACTGTAAGGCTATTTGTCACTTGTAGAATTTAATAACATCTTCACGTAAATTCTTGGTTTGGATATGTATCGCTGTTCCAAATCTATAGATCGGTTGATTGAAGTTATTTGGTCTTAAGTATATTTTATGTCAATGGTTTGTTATATTAATTCTTGTAGATAAATTATTTAGAAATTTAAATTACAGAAGCCCCTAGAAACTTTAAAAAGTTTGGGGCTAATAAAGAGTAATTAGGGAAACTAATTTATTTGATAAGCAGCATCATTGATGCTGTTAATATCACAATATTCATGATACAAATAACGGCAATGGGGCGGCCCATGAATTTTAACCACGTACTATAACTTACTTTTGATAATTGTAATCCTCCCATAACTACACCGGAAGTAGGTGTAATCAAATTTATTAAACCACTACCAGCAACAAAAATCATGATCATGATATTAGGATCCATTCCTAATTTCGCTGTTAACGGACCTAAAATTGGGATTGAAACGAAGGCTAGGGCAGATGTTGAAGGAATCAAGAAAGATAAACCTAGATAAATGAAGTAGGCAACAGGTACGAAAATCAGTGGAGAAAGCCCAGTTAATAGACTCTGAGCTTTATCTAATATAAATAAGTCTAAATGTGTTTCTCCCATCAATACAGAAATTGATCGAGCAACTACAATGATCAGAACTACTGATAAAATATCACAGGTGCCAGCAATAAAATTATCGATAATCTCTTTTTCTGTCATTTTGGCAACAATGCCTATAACCACAGCCATGATTAAGAACCACATTGCTAAGTCGCCAAAGGTCCAGTCGCCAAAGTTATTTCCTGTCAAAAATGATGTCCAACCATTAAAAAAAGTAATGTTAAACTCTCCCCATGGAATTAATGATATTATCATAATCAAAAAAGTGAATGCAAATAGCAATAGAATATTTTTTTCCCTGCGTCCAAAGTTTAGTTGTTCTGAATTTTCGGAATTAAAATACAAGTTCATGTCTGCGCGTTCTGGTTGAGACAACAAGGTTAAACTTTTGTCTTTTTTTATTTTCTTTGCATATCTCATCGTATACCATATACAAAAAGCAAGCGTTGAGAGCCATAAGGCGGTGCCGACTGTAATGATGGTACCCTGATTTGGATTATAACCAACACCTCGAAGTGCGTCTGCGGCCACTCCAGTAGCAAAAGGGTTCACAGTCGATCCTAAAACGCCAGCTCCCGCACCCAATAGGATGACACTAACCGCAATAATGGTATCAAAACCTGCTGCAACCAATGTTGCGGTGATCAAAACATAGAAAGCAATCGTTTCTTCCGCCATGCCATATACAGTGCCACCAACTGAAAACAAAAACATGAGTAATGGTATGAGCACTAATTCTTTGCCTTTTAATTTTTTGACTAAGGCAGAAATGCCCGCTTCTAGGGAATTGGTTTTCATGGCTACATTGATAAATCCGCCTAAAATGAGAATAAAAACAGCTATATTTATTGAATTTTGAAAAGATTTGAATGGTGCCATCACTAAATTGCTGAGCGATGGTGAAATAACGGTGGATACAACTTCTGAATTTTCAGGCAGGGTTACCGGTGTAAAGGTATGACCGGCCAGTAGTATTGAAATAAGCCATAGTAAGGTTAGAATAATAAATAAAATACTGAATGCTGATAATGATTTTTTCATCTTTTTTTTAGATTGCATAATTAAGCATCCTTAAAAAAAGGTATCGCATTGATTAAATACGATACCTTAAGTGGTTTGGTTAGTAGTAAGTTAAATCGGTGGAATAGGAGGTATTTATTTTTGTACCGGCAATTCCTTTAACAATACTATCTATGTCTGCCAGCGAACCTATTACTGCTGATTTGCCGGGATTTTCGCGCGCAAAATTAATTGCTGCCTGTACTTTTGGTCCCATGGATCCGGCTGCAAATCCCATTTTTTCCAAGGTATCTGGATGAGCCTCTTTAATTGCCTGTTGATTAGGTTTGCCCCAGTTCACAAAAGCTGCAGAAACATCAGTAGCAATGATGAATAGGTCAGCTGCCACCTGTTGGGCTAAGACAGCAGAACACAGATCTTTATCAATTACCGCTTCAACTCCTTTCAATGTGCCGTCATCATCATAAAATGTCGGTATACCACCACCACCGGCACAAATAACAACGGTACCTTTTTCCAATAACCATTTAACCGGCCTAATTTCAAAAATACGTTTCGGAATAGGGCTAGGAACTACGCGCCTGTATTTGTCATTATCAGGGGCAATTCTCCAATTTTTTTCTTTAGCCAGCTTTTCTGCCTCTTCCTTTGAATAAACGGGACCAATAGGCTTGGTTGGGTTTTGGAATGCCGGATCATTTTTATCAACTTCTACTTGCGATAATAATGTTGCTAGTGGTGTTTCTAAGGGAAGAAGATTTCCCAGTTCTTGCATGATCATATAACCGATCATTCCAACTGATTCTGCTCCTAATACATCTAATGGATAAGAAGGGACATCGGTATAAGATAAAGACTGTAGCGCGATTAAACCTACTTGTGGACCATTTCCATGGGCAATAACTAATTCATTGCCGGGATATACTTTAGCAATTTGTTGGCAAGCAATCTTAGTATTCTGACGTTGATTTTCAGCAGTTAATGGCTCACCTCTACGCAAAAGTGCATTGCCACCTAACGCAATAACTATTCTCATGGTAATTCCGTTCTGTTATTTAAATTAAGCTGGAAACGATAACGGCTTTGATGGTATGCATTCTGTTTTCTGCCTGTTCAAATGCAATATTGATAGAGGATTCAAATACGTCTTCGGTGACTTCAATGCCATTTTTAAATTGTGGGTATTGTTCAGCGACTTCTTTCCCAACCTTGGTTTCTGAATTATGAAATGCTGGTAAACAGTGCATGAATTTAACTTGAGGATTACCCGTTGCGGCTATTAATTCTTTATTTACTTGATAAGGAGTTAGCGCGTCTATGCGCTCGCCCCAAGATTCGATTGGTTCACCCATTGATACCCACACATCGGTATGAATAAAATCAACATCTTTAACGGCTTTGTTTACATCATCAGTCACCATGATGCGAGCACCACTTTTTTTAGCAAATTTCTCGCACATTGCAACTAATTCCGGCTCAGGCAATAAAGACTTTGGGCCGGAAATACGTACATCCATGCCCAATTTTGCACCAATTAATAATAATGAATTACCCATGTTATTACGTGCATCACCAACATATGCATATTTGATTTTATTTAAGGGTTTTCCATTGGCATACTCTTGCATGGTTAACACATCAGCAAGCATTTGTGTTGGGTGAAATTCATCAGTTAAACCATTCCAAACAGGAACACCTGCATAATCGGCTAGTTCTTGCACAATGGATTGTTTAAAACCGCGATATTCGATCCCATCATACATTCGTCCTAATACCCGAGCTGTATCTTTCATGCTTTCTTTGTGGCCGATTTGCGATCCGCTTGAACCAATATAGGTTACATTTGCTCCTTGATCATGTGCTGCAACTTCAAATGCGCAACGTGTCCGAGTAGAGGTTTTTTCAAAAATCAAAGCAATGTTTTTACCTTTCAATAACTGCTTTTCTGTACCAGTATATTTAGCTCTTTTAAGGTCCCTTGCTAAATCAATCAGGTATTTAATTTCGCGTTCTGTATGATGAACTAAACTTAGCAAGTGACGGTTTTTTAAATTGAAAGCCATAGTAAATATCCTTATTTTAATAATTAAATGATTGAATCACGGCTGATTGGACAAGTCATACAATGCCCACCACCGCGTCCACGCCCTAATTCACCAGCATCTACTTCAATTACTTGCACTCCGTGATCGCGCATTATGTTATTGGTATAAGTATCGCGATCATAGGCAATGCAAACACGCCTATCTAACATGATTACGTTATTGGCATCATCCCATTGCTCTCTTTGGGCTTGAAAATGATCTCCACCTGTTTGGATACGGGTGACTTGAGAACCTTTTATTTTTCCCATCGCTTCTGCTACTACATCTACAAAATGCTGGTCTTTATGTTCTTCAATGCTCACTTCATCTTCGTTTTTTATACTTAGACTGTAGCATTTGATCTGATCAACAACTTCAGGGAAAACGGAAAATAAATCATAATCCAACATTGAAAATACAGTATCTAAATGCATAGCTGCACGTGATTTAGGCATCTGACAAGCAATGATTCTTGTTGCCCCATCTTCTTTTCCACAGATGCTTTTTGCTAGTTGAGACACAGCCTGAGGATTTGTACGCTCACCCATTCCGACTAAAACAACACCATTGCCTATGGGCATAACATCTCCACCTTCTATAGACAATGTGCCTAAATTCTCATCTGTATCTCCCCACCAGATTTTTGCTTTACCTGCGAAATAGGGATTGAATTTATAGATTGCTCTCATAATTAATGTTTCTGGACGACGAGCAGGCCAAAACATCGGATTTAAGTTGACACCGCCATAAATCCAGCAACTAGGATCACGTTGGAAAAGTGCGTTTGGAATCGGTGGAATTAAGAAATCATCTTGACTCATGTAGTTGAACATCAGATCAACATTGGATTTAAACGGTAAATCTGCTTTGGTAATTCCGCCAAATAAGAAAGCAGATAATTCGTTGGCGGGCAGCTCGTCTAGCCAGGCGCGGATATCGCCGAGCATATGAATTCCGATATTTTGAGGGATAAAGAGACGATCAAGTATCCAGGCTCTATGTTCTTTATTTTGTAATACTTCACTTAGAGCGATATTCGCATCAATAACGTGGATACCACGGTCTTTCATTATTTTTACGAAATTATCATGATCATTTTGAGCTTTTTCAACCCAAATAACATCATCAAATAAAAGTTCGTGGCAATTAGATGGTGTAAGCCTGTTATGAGCTAAATTTGGTCGACATACCATCACACTGCGTAATTTGCCGCATTCTGAGTTCACTCCGAATTTTTCTGACATTATTATTATCCTCAATTCATTGTTTAATATGGAACATTCAACGCATAGTTATTATGACTTTATTGCGTTGAAATTTAATTTTTTTAATTATTTATTTGGTATATATTTTGAAATTTTATTTCAGTGGATTTAGGATTGCTAGAATTGAATTTTAATTCTAAATTTGGTGACAAATTGTTACGAAAATAGGTTGAAAATTCTCTATTTTTAAATCAAAATAGCTTTGAAAATGAAAATATTATTTGAAAATCCAGTTTGGAGTTAATTTTAATTTAAACAGAGACAGTGAGGTTATTTTTAGTTCTCTACTATAGATATAACAAGATAGAGCGGCCTTCAATCGTTGGCTGAATTATATACATGCTTTGAAATTACAGAATTTAATCAAGCGATGGGTACGCAAATATTTAAATTGCACGCGCTATTTTGTTGAGCAAATTAACCGAACAGATTAAATAAAAGAAATCGGAGCTATAAACTGTTAAAATTCTGAGATATGCAATTGAAGTAAACTTAAGATACCTTACGGTTAATCTCGCCAATCCTCCTAATGAGCATGAATGGATATGATACCGATGTAAATACATTACTTAAATAGGCTACAGACTTTTCTATGTAACTGCAGTACTAACAATGGGGTATTTATAATGAAATTGGATAACATTGATAAAAGAATACTTAGGACACTTCAGCGGGAAGGAAATATTCAGAATAATGAACTGGCTAAAAAAGTAGGATTATCACCATCCCCATGTCTACGACGAGTGAAGATTTTAGAAGAATCCGGTTTTATCAAACAATATGTCGCATTACTAGATAAAAAAGCCATTAATAAGCAATTAATAGTCTATGTCAGAATAAAAGTAGATATTTTAAATAGTAGCTCTGCTGCCATAGAAAGATTTATTTATGAGGTGAAACTATTATCGCAAATTCAAGAATGTTATGTCATGGCTGGAGACAATGACTTTTTATTGCGGGTTATTTGTGCAGATTTAGAAGAATATAGAAATTTTCAAGTAAATACGCTAGCTCTATTACCAGGTGTTTGTAATATCAGAACAGAAATACCCTTACAAGTTGTTAAATGGACTACAGAAATCGATATTTAGATAGATTCAGATAAAAAAGCCTGAATGCTCAGGCTTTTATTACATTTTATCTAATACTTCCAGACCTAAGAGATCCATTCCTTGTTTTAAGGTTCTTGCTGTTAATCTGGCTATTTGTAGACGACTGTTTTTGATGGTATCTGTTTCTTTTAAAATTGGATATTTCTCATAGAATTTAGAAAATGAAGAAGCAAGCTGAAATAAATAGTTAGCCAGATAATGAGGCATACATTCCTTTGACACGGAAATGATGACATCTTCAAATTGCAACAGTAAACATAATAAATTTTTTTCAGCCTGTTCTGTCGCTGAGATTTTATAATCTGTGCTAGGTTCAACTGCTTGTCCGCTTTTGCTGAGCAGACTTTGAATGCGGGTATAAGCATATTGTAGATAGGGCGCTGTATTGCCTTCAAAAGATAACATGCTCTCCCAATTAAAAATATAGTCACTGGTTCTATTTTTGGATAAATCAGCATATTTAATCGAAGAAATACCAACAGCGGTAGATATATTCGTTATTTCTTCCTCAGATAAATTTGGATTTTTACGACGAACCAATTCTGCGGCTTTGTCGACAGCTTCATTCAATAGATCTATCAATTTTACAGTATTGCCATCGCGAGTTTTGAAAGGCTTGCCGTCTTTGCCCATCATCGTACCGAAAGCAATATGTTCTAATTTGACATTTTCAGGAGCAAATCCAGCCTTGCGTGCGGTGGCGAAAAGTTCTTGAAAGTGTAAACTTTGACGCACATCAACTACATACAAAATGCGATTTGCTTTCAACTGTCTGACCCGATAACGAATGCAGGCAAGATCCGTGGTTGCATAAAGAAAACCTCCATCACTCTTTTGAATAATAAATGGGGTCGGTTGATCGTCTTTATCTTTAATTTCATCAAGGAATACTACTTTTGCACCATCACTGTCTATCGCTATCCCTGTTCTGACCAGCTCATCCACAGTAGGTTGTAAATCATCATTATAAGAAGATTCACCTTTTAGATTACTTTCATTAACGAGTAACCCCAGTTTTTTATAAACTTCTAGACAGTGCTTCTGTGATACCTGCACGAAACGACGCCATAGAGCAAGGACACTTTTATCTCCGTTTTGTAGTTGCACTACATAGCTTCTGGCCGTATTTGCAAATTCTTCTGACTCTTCGAATCGTTTCTTGGCATTTCGATAAAATCCTTCCAAGTCTGCAAGTGCAACCTGACTTTCTCCAACTTTTTCGGTTTCAACCATATAGGTTATCAGCATCCCAAACTGAGTACCCCAGTCGCCGACATGATCCTGACTAAATGAATCATGTCCCAGAAATCTTAAGACTCTGTTTAATGCATCACCAATAATACTGGCGCGTAGGTGACCGACATGCATTTCTTTGGCTAAATTGGCAGAAGGATAATCAATTGGTATGATTTGTTTAGGTTGTTGTTTGACGCCTAATCTTTTATCGAATAAGTTTGCAAATGCTTGTCGGCTGAGAAATTTGCCTGACAGGGTAATGTTAATAAAGCCCGCGCCGAGTATTTCGATGCCATCGGCTATTTCTTCCTGTTTTAAAATGTCTAAATGATCAACGATTTTCTGAGCAATTACGCGTGGATTGGTTTTTAAGGATTTCGCAGCCCCCATTGCCCCATTGATTTGATAATGACCAAATTCAGGTTTTGATGCTGGATAGAGCAAGGTCGGATAAGTAGATAAACCACATTTCTGGAATGCTTCGCTTACATATTTATGTAAGAATTTTTGTAATTCCATTATAAAGCCCTTTATCATTTATATTTATCCGATTATATATAGCATATTTTTTTTAATATAAAATTCTAATAATTAATCTTTTTTTGCAATCTGATTGCAGTGTAAATGTATTAAGAAAATCTAATGCAGCTATCAATAATGTTCGGAAACAAACGGCTTGGGCTTATGTGTAGCAAAATTTAATATTGTCGTTCTAACTGGATTAAGGGGGTGTTGCACAATTTTTGTACAAGCTAAGTAATTGCGGCTTATTGCTGTCAAAACAGTTTTGGTTAATGGGTATTTAATGATTTTTTATTCTGTGGCGATGGAATAAACTTAAAGATAAATAATGCCCTAAAATTTATGATTCTAAACCATGATGCTTATTGTTATAGCATTGCAATGATTTAGCTTGAGTCTATGTTAGGATATTGTTAAAAATTTAATTTATCATTTA
Source organism: Snodgrassella sp. (assembly GCA_024103515.1). Taxonomy (GTDB): domain Bacteria; phylum Pseudomonadota; class Gammaproteobacteria; order Burkholderiales; family Neisseriaceae; genus Snodgrassella. The sequence continues at coordinate 8,596 of JAGGIK010000046.1, forward strand.
TTATGACTAATAAATAAATAACTGATAAGTTGAATAATTAGCTTGGTTATAGTTACATTATTTTGGACAATATAACCAATTTTGACTGGATATAGCTTGTTTATTTATCTGATGCAGTAATTTTTATGTGCTGATAATAATTTTTTATTAAACATAGGATTTACCTCAACAATCACAGCAAAGCAGACATGATTATTTAAAACCCTGCAAGGTGATTTTGTTAATGTTATGAGGTGGGAAGTTTATATTAATTGTGAAAGAAGTTTAATAAAGCTAGTAAGCTGGGATTGTATGAAGAATGATGTGTTTATTGAAGCAACCATAATATAAAGCATAATTGGTATACACACTAAAGGAGACATGGTATTGGCGCAGGTATTTTACTCTGCAAAAATGCTTGAATTGGCATTAACTATTATATTTTTCATCGTCCAAAACCAGTATTAAAATATTAATTAATTATATTTAGATGTTTTTTGTGAAATATCAGTATATTCATTTATTAGCCGCCATTGACTACTTAATAAGATAATACAATAATGGTGGATGTTAATAAAGAATTTACAAAAACTTTGTAAATGAATCGTCACTTTGTATGTGTGATAAGTCGGTTCTAGGTATTAGCACTGATGGTAATTTCAGACATTTCAAATACTAAGCATATTATCTGGCGCATCGATTCAATCAAATTGATGATGTAAAAAACGAGCAATCATACATAGGTATAGCAATTAGCCGGGCAATCGGTGTTATGGATCACAGGGTTTTAATCACAAAGCAAACATATATTATATCGATAGTTAACTGAACAGCTGTCACTGGTGACAAAAAATTTACTGACAATGTGATTAGCTGACTCAATTGGTAAGCGGTTTAAATATTGAGCAGTCAAAAAAAAGCAATAGGTGGCTATGTATAATTTTGCCTTTAGCTACTGTTGACAATGCGCATGCACCCGCACGATAAGGGGTTTCATTCCGCGGCAATTAAAATAAAATTGTTGGGCGTTCTGGTCTTCAAACTACGGCTCCGGCTAAATTGCCAGTACTATTCATTAAGTGTTGGTAAATCGGTTGCAATCTAGGTTGCGTTTTGGTTGCAAATTTTCGCAAAAGGAGGCAAACAAAACAAAAAAGCTATATTTGTAAATATATATAATGATAAATTTGTTGTAAATTTAAATTGATTTTAGAAATAAAATATTATGTTTATTGGGAAATAAAAAAGATATCTTAATTGTTAAGATATCTTTTAATGTTGGTGGTGCGGATAAAGAGACTCGAACTCTTACACCTTTCGGCGCCAGAACCTAAATCTGGTGCGTCTACCAATTTCGCCATATCCGCATTTCAATTCGGTATGAACTGAAAGAAACAAGATTATAAAGTAATTTTAGCTTGCTGCCAAGTAGATTCTAGGTGCTTTGCAATACACTGTTGAATATTATTAAAATCATCATTTATTGCCGTAGGTCAGTTATGGTTTCGAGTTGGCATTACATAATTTCCAGTGTACCAATACCGAGTAAATTCAGACCATGCTTTAAGGTAAGACCAGTCAGTCGCGTTAGTTGCAATCGACTGGCTCGTACATTTTTATCCGCTTTAAGAATAGGGCATGCTTCATAAAAACGACTGAATAAGGTTGCAATCTGGTAGAGATAGTTAGCAAGATAATGCGGATAAGAAGTATCGGCCGTACTATTGAGTACATCTTCGAACTTAAGTAATTCTACGGCTAGTTGATGTTCCAGCGGTTGCGTTATGCTGATAATGGCGTCGCTATCCCAGGAATCTGCTTTCCGGAAAACGCTTTGCACCCGGGTATAGGCATATTGTAGATAAGGAGCGGTATTGCCCTCAAATGAAAGCATGCTGTCCCAATCGAAAACATAATCGCTGGTACGATTTTTACTTAAATCTGCATATTTGACTGCGCCAATGCCGACTACATACCCGATATGGCTAATTTCCTCTTCACTCAGGTTGGGATTTTTGCTAGCAACTAAGGTTTTGGCGCGGGCAATTGCTTCATTAAGCAGATCCAGTAATTTAATTGTGTCCCCACTGCGCGTTTTAAATGGTTTCCCGTCTTTGCCCATCATGGTGCCGAAAGCAATATGTTCTGCTTCTACATTTTCTGGAAGCCAGCCTGCTTTTCGGGCAATGGTAAATAACTCAGAGAAATGTAAACTTTGACGTGCATCCACTACGTATAGTAGACGCTGTCCATGTAGCGTGTTGATGCGGTAGCGTAGACAAGCTAGATCGGTGCTGGCATAGAGGAAGCCACCATCTTTTTTCTGAATTAAAAAAGCTGCTGGTTCATCATCCTGATTTTTAAATTCATCAAGAAAAACAACTTTGGCGCCATTACTGTCGACAGCAATGCCTTTCGCCAGTAGTTCGTTTACTGTCGGTTGTAACTGGTCATTATAAAACGATTCTCCGGTGACATCAGCTGGTGCCAATTTTAAGTCCAGCAGCTCATAAACTGATTGTGCATGTTGCAGGGATGTTGTAACAAATTGTTGCCATAGTTTTAAGACGTCTTGGTCACCACTTTGTAATCTAACTACGTATTCCCGCGCGGTGTTGGCAAACTTTTCATCTTCGTCAAAGCGCTTTTTGGCATCCCGATAGAATCGTTCTAGATCCGTTAATTCCAAATCGGCGCGACCATTTTGATTTTGTTCAAACAAGTAAGCCACCAGCATACCAAATTGTGTGCCCCAATCACCGACGTGATTCTGGGCAATAACTTGATAACCCAGATAAGATAATATGCGATTTAGACTATCGCCAATAATACTAGAACGCAGATGGCCAACATGCATTTCTTTGGCCAAATTAGGCGAGGAGTAATCAATGACCGCAGTTTGTGGTAATTCTGAACGAGTAACGCCCAGATGATCATCTTGTAATGCTGCATAAATGAATTGAGATAGTTTTTCAGCATTCAGACGCAAATTAATAAAGCCCGGACCAGCTACTTCGGCTGTGGCTATGATTGTATTGTTCTGTAGGGAATCGGCGATTTTCTGAGCTAACTCACGCGGATTTTGGTGGTTTTTTTTGGCAGCACCCATCACGCCGTTTATTTGATAATCCCCAAAATCGTGGTTTTTAGCTACTTGTAATATGATCGGATTGTCGGCCAGTCCGTTAGCTGCAAATGCCTTTTCAACTTCCGCAGCAACTAGTTGGTGTAATTTCATGATTGTTCAATGAATAAAATAATCGCTAATTTTCGCATAAATCGGCTTTGACCGCATTAATTCACCGCCAGTACGGCAGTGCAACAATTAAATTTGTTGCTGATCTTTAATTTGCGTAAGTATAGTAAACGATTGGCTTTGACTGCTTCAAAGCAGCTATGTTGACTCGGACAGTTAGCTACTTGGTGTATTTATCTGGTTTCATTGTAGATAGTTGACTGGCTAAACCAAGTATTCGTTACTAAAAATGACTGCCAGATCTATGCAGGATTATCAGTCTTTGATAAAAGATTTGGCGAGCAAGGGCAAAAAAATGATGTCTTAAAATGATTAGATCAGCAAGATTTATACTCTTAATAATTGCTAATACGCACAAACAATTTAACCGATCCGGTAGAAAGCCAGACTGCCAAGCAGGTTTGGCCACACTGTTATACGTCGGTTACCGCTCATGACCGCGCGTTCATTGATCATAATATGATTATCAGCACATAATTTTTCGAAATCTTTTAGTGTGCACCAATGAATATTGGGGGTGTTATACCATTGATAGGGCATGCGTTCGGATACAGGCATATGTCCGCCAAAGCATATTTGCAAACGGTTACGCCAATAGCCAAAATTTGGAAAGGTTACAATCGCTTCTCTGGCTACCCGTTTCATTTCACGCAATATATGCTCGGTATTTTGCATGGACTGAATTGTCTGGCTTAATACGATCACATCAAAACTATCATTGTTAAAGTGCTGTAATCCCGCTTCAAGATCAGCCTGAATCACATTAATACCACGCTGCATTGCGGCCAAGACACGTTCAGTATCAATTTCCAGTCCGTAACCCTGACAGTTTTTTGACTGAATCAGTGCTGCTAGCAGTGCACCATCAGCACAACCCAAGTCAAGTACGCTGCTGTGCGGAGCAATCCAGTCAAAAATAAGCTGCAAATCACTACGCAACGGTCTATCGACTAAAGCAGAGTTCATATCAGCTCCCGGGCAATATTATTAAAATAGACACGAATAGCTGTGTGATAATGTTTGTCTTCCATTAAAAAAGCGTCGTGACCATTTACAGATTCCAAAGCGATGTATTGTACTGATTTGTTGGCCGACACTAAAGCATCCAGCAACTCCTGTGATCTGGCGGGAGAGAAACGCCAGTCACTGCTGAAGCTGGCAATAAAAATTTTGGCAGTAATTCTTTGGACAGCTTGAACCAAATCACCACCAAATTCACGTGCTGGATCGAAATAATCCAGAGCTTTAGTCATCAATAAATAGCTATTGGCATCAAAAGCGTCTGCAAACTTTTTACCCTGATGACGTAAATAGGATTCAACTGCAAATTCAATATTATAGTTATACTGGTAATTGTCTTGCTGTCTTTGTCGGCCGAATTTTCGGCCTAAGCCATCTTCTGCTAAATAAGTTATATGGCCCATCATGCGAGCAATACGTAAGCCTCGGCGTGGTAGTAGATTGTGTAAATGATATTGTCCTTGACAAAAATCTGGATCGGTGATTATGGCCTGTCGGGCTACATCATTAAAAGCAATATTTTGTGTAGACAATTTCGGTGCTGAGGCGATAATTAGGGCATGCCTTAATCTTTGAGGCTTATCGATTGCCCACTGTAAAGCCTGCATACCGCCTAGACTGCCCCCCATAATAGCTGCCCATTGCTGGATACCCAGCCGATCAGCCAACATAGCCTGACTATTTACCCAGTCTTTTACCGTAACCATGGGAAAATTGGCTCCATAGGGTACGCCGCTGAGTGGATCAATACTCAAAGGACCGCTACTACCATGGCAGCCACCAAGGTTATTTAAGCCGACAACAAAAAAACGATTGGTATCAACGGGTTTTCCGGGTCCAATCATATTATCCCACCAGCCAGGGTATTTATCTTCACGACTATAATAGCCGGCTACATGATGGTTACCTGAAAGTGCATGGCAGATCAGTACCGCATTATTTCTATCTCTATTGAGTTTGCCATAGGTTTCTATCATTAGCTCAAATTGGGGTAAAATTTGACCACTTTGCAACCTTAATGGTGAATCAAAGGTGAGTTTGCAAGGAGTTACAATACCGACGCAGTCTATTACTTTCATATTTGTGTTAAAAGAATAGAAAAGAATATTATAACGAGTTTGTGTACTTTGCACAGATGTAAGTGAAAGTATGAGTATGCTAATGATGGGAAAGCTGGTGCGGTTACTGCTGATAATGTTACTGATAGCTTGGTTATTAACCTATTTTTGTAACCAGCGCCAGAAACAAGCAATCACTATCTGGATCAATAAAATAGCGGTCATTCTTATTATGATGTCGGTGTTGTTGATCTTAGTATATATTTTGCAACTGTACAAATAAAAAATTCTATGGATGAGCCTGTTTAGATGGTTACAATAAAAAACACTCTGCCAAAGTGTACTGTGGCAGAGTGGGTAGTATTAACACTATTGTTATAGCGTGATTCAGTTAAAGGTTAAAGAAGGTGGCTGATTTCAGCTTTTTCTTCTTCCAGTTCCTGTAAAGTTTTATTGATACAGGATTGACTGAATTCATCGATCGGTAGATCCTGTACGATGGTATATTCGCCGTTTTCACAGATCAATGGAAAGCCAAATATGATGCCTTTAGGAATGCCGTAAGAACCATCAGATGGAATGCCCATAGTTACCCAGTCACCATTGCTGCCAATAACCCAGTCATGAATCTGATTAATAATTGCATTGGCCGCACTGGCTGCTGAAGAGAGTCCGCGTGCTTCAATAATGGCTGCACCACGTTTACCTACATTAGGCAGAAACTCATTAACGTACCAGTCTTGATCATTGATCATACCTGCCACGCTATGCCCTTCAATAGTGGCAAAACGGTAATCAGCATACATGGTCGGGCTGTGATTACCCCAAACACACATTTTTCTGATGCTGTTGACGGGTTTACCGGTTTTAGCAGCTAATTGGTGCAAGGCACGGTTATGATCCAGACGCATTAACGCTGTGAAATTTTTTGCCGGTAAGTCAGGAGCTGATTTCATGGCAATGTAGGCATTAGTATTGGCTGGATTGCCTACTACCAATACTTTGACATTACGGCTGGCCACTTTATTTAGTGCAGCACCTTGTTTCGAGAATATTTCAGCATTGGCCTGAAGCAAATCACTGCGTTCCATGCCTTTACTACGTGGTCTTGACCCCACTAGAATAGCGATATCCGCATCTTTGAATGCTTCTTCGGCTTCAGAACTTCCAAATACATCAATCAGCAAAGGAAAAGCACAATCCTGCAATTCCATAATAATACCGTTGATGGCTGTTTGAGCTTGCGGTAAATCGAGAAGTTGCAATATGACCGGAGTGTCTTTGCCTAACATTTCACCGCTAGCAATACGAAAAAGTAAAGCATATCCGATCTGACCACAGGCGCCTGTTACGGCAACACGTACAGGTTTTTTCATATTAAAGTCCTTTTATTTGGCAATAAACGACTATTGATGTCTTTTTTCTTACTAAGAAGATAATAATGAACAGCAACACCCAAAATATTGCGGAGGATAATAACAAAAATGCTCTTAAAATTAAATAAAAAAGAAAACAGGATAGAAATGATTTAAAAAAATTATATTTTAAATTAGATTAACTAATATTAAGATAGGTTGGGTTATTTGCCTTTTGAAAAAAATAAAAACCATATATTTAACTTATATTTTCTATAAAAAGTTATATGTAAATTATATTATTATCTTAATATTTTTTGTTCTTCGTCATATAAAGTGCAATTAGTAATATTTTAATATTTCATTTTAATCATTATTATTAATCATTAATTGAATAAATTTAAGCGATTTATGGTTACCGGTGATGTCGGTCAGATAACCAAATGAAACGAGCCAAGAAGTGTAATATGTACTCTTCGGGCATAAGTAGCTTTCGAATTTTGATTCAATTGAGTTTAGTTTCAGATTCAAACAAGTAACTACAGGTTTTTTAGCTATTGAAATTCTGGAGGAACTTATAAAATATCAACTAATATCCATCTAAATTAAACAGCTTGGATTAGTTAATACACAGTTCATATTTTATATTCTAATCACAAATCGTAATCATGGATTTTGCAATTGGCTTTTAATGTCTACAATAAATTGTAATGGCAAACTATTGCTATATGGGCTATTCGAATAGTGATTCTGCTGGCCAATGAGTATAATACCTTTGAATTATCCATTTCTGCCCAGTATTGTCTCACTCAAATGCAGTAATTGAAGACTTATTATTGATTCTAAAAGCTACTTTAACTATTTCATGTGTTAACTTAAGGATATAAAGGTAGTTACAGTGACCGATAAAGTGGGATGACAACACCTATTCAAACAACAAAATTAAGGGGTAGCCGGTTGTTAAATTCTACCGCAGGCAAATAGCCCAACGACGAA
>JAGGIK010000047.1 GCA_024103515.1 Snodgrassella sp.
TTAAGCTCAGTTCGGCAAACATCTGTTTAAGCTTGCGGTTTTCAGCTTCAAGTTCCTTTAAGCGTTTGCTATCGGAGGTTTCCATACCACCATATTTTTCCCGCCATTTATAAAAAGTCGAATTGCCGATGCCATATTTACCGCAAATTTTTAATGAGCATACCAGCTTCAGCTTCTTATAAAATGGCTACAAATTGATAGAGTGTTATCTATTTCATGTTTAAATCCTCTGTGGGTTAATGAAGAGAATTTTCTACTTCTAGGCTGTACTATTTTAGGGGATAGTTACACTTGGGCAGTGCAACTGCAAAAAAGTCATTCTGTTACTATTGCCATCAACTGCATTCTTACTATTATCAACTAAGTTAGCAGATGATGCAGTGATGATGGCGGTACTCAGTACGATCACTGACAAGCATTGACGCTGGGGCTTGCCTAATTGCTTCAATCGCATCAGCCAGCTCGACTATAAATGCAACCATAAACAGGTTTAACGGCTATATTGTGAATTAAAGCTTAATCTGAGGGTAGGGTGTAAACAGCGTATTGCTCCGCAAAGCCCAGAAAAACGATTGGTCCCCACTAAACAAGGTGAATGTTGGTCAATGGATTTTATGCATGACAGCCGTCGCCATCAACCGCAGTTTAGAAACTTCAATGTGATAGATGACTTTAATCGTGAAGCTTTAGGCATTGATATTGCGGTCAGTTTGCCGGCTGGCAAGATTAGCCATTATTTGGATAAACTGGCTTAGTATCATGGTTATCCACTTAAAATACGCGTGGATAATCGACCGGAATTCATCGGAAATTCGTTTACTTATTGGACAAAGTCACATGGTATAGCTATAGAGTACATCAACCCCGGCAGCCCATATCAAAACGGGTATATTGAAGGATTTAATCGTGCCTATCGCACCGAAGTATTGGATTTATATCTTTATTAATAATCTGGGGGTAAAAAATAAAAATAACTAAAGAATGGTTAAGCATTTATAATACCGAAAAACTTTATGAAACACTAAATAATATGACGCCGATTGTATATCAAACCCTAAGATAAGCAGTATTATTTTCTACTTGGATCTTGTGTTAGGTTTGCAGTATTTACAATGACTTGAGTTTTTAAAATGAAGAAAGAGTTCATTCAAGTAAGTATAGTTATGGTAAAACTTTTTGGCAAACTTGGCTGGGGGGTAAAAGAGCTGGAAAGAGAAAAACAATTGGAGAATTTATTTTACTGATTGGACACACATTTTATTATAATGAACTCCGATCTATAGTTAGTGTTCGTTAGATTAAGTTTAAACTGCTACATTCAAGTATTTATTGCTGCGCTGTACTAAGAAAGCAACAGTCTTATTTTTAACAATTATGTTGTTTTAGTAAGTGCAGCAATAATTTGACTAAAATTTACTGATTATTTAATCGTTGGGCTGCGTCGAGGGCAAAATAGGTTAGAATGCCGTCAGCACCAGCGCGTTTGAAAGATAGCAAACTTTCCAATATAACAAGATCAGCGTCTAGCCAGCCATTTTGAATAGCTGCCTGCAACATGGCATACTCGCCAGAAACTTGATAGGCATAGGTTGGGATGCCAAATTCATCTTTAACGCGCCGAATTATATCCAGATAAGGTAAGCCTGGTTTGATCATGACCATATCTGCACCTTCGGCAATATCTATTGCTACTTCATACAATGCTTCATTGCTATTGGCTGGATCCATTTGATAGGTATATTTATTACCTTTACCAAGATTGGCGGCACTACCGACTGCATTGCGAAATGGGCCATAAAAAGCAGAGGCATATTTGGCTGAATAGGACATGATACGAGTGTGAATAAAGCCATTTTTTTCTAATGCTTCACGAATGGCGCCAATACGGCCATCCATCATGTCGCTGGGTGAAACGATATCAACACCGGCTTCGGCATGAGAAAGTGTTTGTTGAATTATGGCTTCGATGGTTTCATCGTTAAGAATATAGCCATTTTCATCAGGCAGTCCGTCTTGACCATGGGTAGTGTAAGGATCAAGTGCCTGATCGGCCATCACACCTAGTTCTGGAAAACGGGTTTTGAGCGCACGTATGGCTCGTTGAATGATACCGTTTTCATCCCAGGCTGCACGGCCATCGGCTGTTTTAAGTGTAGCATCGGGTACACCAAATAGATCAATAACGGGGATACCCAATTGTAAGGCTTGCTCAGCAACTTTTAGTAATTCATCAATGGATAAGCGTTCTACTCCAGGCATGGATGCTATGGGGATACGGCCTTTCTGTTCATGGACAAATACTGGCAAAATAAAATCGTTGGCGGTTAATATATGTTCGCGCATCATCCGGCGGGAAAAATCATCACGGCGCATGCGGCGCATGCGTGTGTTGGGCATGGTTCGTGGTGGAAAATTCAATTTATTAATCCTTTAGTATGCGGGAGAATTGTTTAAAAAAGTTGAAACATATGTTGATTGAGTGATTCTCACGTTAAGAAGCTATAGTTTGATTATTATTTTAATCCTTTTTGTTGTACGTTTCTAAGGCTAATTGCTATGAAGATCAGGTTTGTCGGTTAAAAAATTTTTGGTTTTGGTTTGCTGTATGGCTATATAGCTGGGTTTGAGGGGTGTTTCGGAAAAGGGGAAAGCAGATTATTTATTCAATCTGTCTGTGTAAAGGTCTGGCTTGGTGCATATTGTGTAGTGGGCGAACAATTGGTATAGGCATGCAAGATGCTCGATTGTCCTTTTATATTCTCCTGTTTTATTTGTTATTAAGTTTCTATTTGTTGTTCATAAATTTAATAGATACTACTTTTTTGAATGATTTTGTCTGGGTAAGGTTCGTTGTGATCAGTATAGATAAGTGTCTGGTTTATATGATAATGAGTTGGCTTCTGTTCGGTATTGTTTATTTTGGAAATATTTATTTCCAACAAAATATTATGTTTATGGAATATAATTTTGTGGATGTGCTAATACTTCTTACTAATTTTATTTAATCGATGGCCTGTCATTGGCATCGTTTGTCAGATGGGGTAAGCACAAATCGATAAAATATTTTAATAAAAGCTGATATTGAATTTTATTAGGCTAGTGATTTGTTCAAAGACATCATGGGTATAAAAAAAGATTTTGTTTTTTAAAAATAATGATATTGAATGAATAAATTAGTTTTTATTTAAGCACATGTTTGTAAGACGTGGTTATTGGGTGATTTATTGCTTATAAGCACATTGCTTTGTCGTGATTCGTTCTTTTGGACATAAAGGGGATTTCAGGACAGATTTATTGGTGCGAGTAATACTTAGCTGATTAGTATAAAAAACTAGGTTGTAGCAATTAATATAATAATTTCTAATAAAGTTACAGCAATGAAGATAAATTTATCCGCAGTCAATAATGGCTGTGGTTTATTATGGCAGTTTATATTGCTTGTAATATATAGGAACAGTTTACTATTGCTGCTGTTTAGTTGTTAGGTCCGATGTTTTGTGCCATTGTAATAAGTGTATAGGGGCCATATCGGGGTACCGAAGTTCTGTTTTAAATTACAGTCAGGTTTGGCCGAATTGCTGCTGGCCAATACGATCAGTTTTCAAGTACTGATGCAAGGTTGTCGATCAATGGGAGCTGATGTTGTGTACGACGCTGGTGACGCTGATATTGAGTGATGCTACCCTCGAGCAATGACTGCTACTTATCATATTTATCATAATGGAACAATTGAAAGGCATATATCAGTAGAATGATGATTGGTATAAATTTGGTTGGAGTTATGCCTTAAATTAAGTTAAAAAATTCCGCATTATATAACAACAGAGACTATACACCATGGTCATCATTTGCATGTATAATTTTACAATATGGTTAAAATTAAGTGAATAAATAATGCAGAACCTAATCTATTCTATAGTTATATATTTACTCATACTGTGTCATATTGATGTTACAATAGGTAATAATATACAAAATGATTTACATTTTTTATCAAAAAATAAGTTTGGCTTATTTATCAGATGATATAACAATATTACTATTGGACGGATAAAACAGAGCAATTACGCATATTATAAATCACCAAATAGCAGTTAGGCTTTCTGATAAAAAGTGCTCTATTTTGCGAAAGTTGGCAAGATTTAATAGAAACGATTCTTATTACTCTACTATTTATTTTAGTTACAGAAATATTTTATATAAAGGTATATTTTTTAGCAATTATACCGATAATGTTACGCCAGTATTTTTTTTTCAACTAAATAGTTATGATCTTAATGGAAACATTATTGACGTAATTGTTCTAGATAAACGAGTATATGTAGATGGTAATGAGGTGTTATATTTTGATGATTTAACCATTCAACAAAATGGTGAGATTTTAGTGAGTAAACATGAGCAATATTTACTTGACTATGAATTAAATAATAGTCAAGACGAAGGGCTTGGAAAAGGTGGAGCAAAATATAAAATAATTACATATCAAATGAGTAATTTTGGTATTTTTAAAAAGATAAAAAACCAATTATCAACAATATAAGTGAAAATGAGTGATAAAAAATAATGTCGTTGCAGGAAATTTAACAATGAGATTTTTTGTAAAATCCATAATGGTCTGCCTATTTACATTATGTAATGTAAATATTGTACTTCAGAAAATTTAATCGTTATTTACGCTAATATCATAAAATCAAATTACCTTATGGGAGAATAGAACCTAACTAAAAAAGTGCTTTATCCTTATATTCGGGTTAAATTATTTTGTTAAAAGTATTTCACCTGAACTAAATAGATATTTTTATACAATGAAACAAAATACTAAATTTTTATGCAATTGCCATTGTCTAACTTGTTAATGTCCTGATTAAATCAAATTTCTAGAGTTATTTATTAAGTTATTCTGTATGATTTGCTATTAATTGAGGGCGTTCAGCTTTAGGAGTTGAATACCAATATCCTAGACCCATAAATGCTACACTAGCGACAATATTACTTAATGAAACCCAAAGTAAATTGTGACCTATACCGAGTAAAGTATAAAACCGTAAAAGAGCAAATAAGGTCATATTGGCTACTGAATGCTCATAGCCACAGGCAATAAAGGCGAATAGGCACCACCAGATGACGATGAGTTTTGCCGTACCTATACTCTGTTTGCTATCCAGATAGCCAAGCATACTAACTAGTTATATAAAATTCCTTGGAAAAATAAAGTTATAGCTGGTGCGGAGGTTTTGGTTAAGGTGAAACTATGTATCAGGCTTGTGTTGGTAGATAACAATGGGGTAGCCGCATAGAAATATAATGGAGCCACAAAGATGGAACCAAATAAATTAGCTAACCATGTTTGTGGTAATAATAACCACATTGAGCAAGAGTAATTTTTTACATTTTACTCCCAATGTTTAAAACATAGTGTGACTGGTAAAAAGTTCAGAACCGGCCATCACTACCAAAGTTAATGCAATTGCAAATGCAGCAACCATGACCAAAGGTCGAAATGCAGGTTCTATCAGATTACCTAAGGTGAAAATAAAGACGCTTGAAAGACCGATATAAGCACCAGCCATAGCGCAACTAAGTCAGAAAATGTTTGGTTTTTTAGCTAGACAAACTATGCGTGTGCGTTAGCTGCACATTTGTTAATGGTAACGGTATACATATTTTTATTCAAACCTGAAAAAATTGCTGTAGCGTGACTTTATTTGTGCAAGATTATTTTTTATTTTACTTTATTTTGGTCATGTGAGCTTGACCATCAAGTTTTTTCTTTTTACGGTTATGACTAGTTTGATTATTTAAAAATCGGTTTTATTCTAATTCAACTATTGCGTATAAAGGTAAATGATCAGATAGTTTTTGCCAGGGTAAACCTTTTAGTGGTTTGGCTTTCAATATATTTAGATGGCGGGTAAATATGCGATCTAGACTTAACAGTGGTAATCTGGACGGAAAGGTTTTTGGTGCATCACGTAAGCTATAAAAGACATCAGTCATATCTAGTTTTAAACCCAGGCTGTCATGAGAACGCTTACGCCAGTCGTTAAAATCACCTGCCAATATCAGTGGGTTATGTGGGTCAATCTGGGTTTCTATATACTGCATAATAGTCTGATATTGTTTTTTCCGGTCAGGTTCCAATAAATTAAGGTGGGCGCATAGACAAACTAATGGCTGTTGCCAATGTGGCAGCTGGATTTGACAATGCAGCATGCCACGCTGTTCTCTGGTATTGACGCTTATATCTAGATTGTGAATAGTGGTGATTGGAAATTTGCTCAATATAGCATTACCGTGGTCACGATATTTATACTGGGCATTGCGTCCATAACTGATGTGGTAGGCCAGAAGCTCACTTAATTCTTGATAATGTGGCCGCTGGGGAAAATCTGGAATAGATTCAGCACGCTTACTGTTTTCCCCTTGCACCTCCTGTAAAAATAGAATATCCGGGGAAAGTTGTTGTAATGCGGTAGCCATTTGGAAAAGTTGCACTTTTAAATTCAGTGCAGACATGCCTTTATGGATGTTATAGGTGGCAATGGTAATGGTATTCATATTTTATGGCAAAGAAATTAAACAGTGTTGGGGAAGCTGAATTAAGGCTTCACGATTGGAGGGTGAAAAAACCATTTTGATGGCTTTCTGTCGTGAAAACCATCCATATTGCAAATGTTCTTGTGGAGACAGTTTGATGTTGGTATCGGCGCTGACACATAGGGAAAAAACATGTTCGGTGTTATGGGTAACATTAGGTGCATAACGATGGCGCCAGTGGGGGTAAATTTCATATTCATTACTTTGTTGCCAGTCATTGATGGCCGTTGTATTAGTTAATATTCCTGTTTCCTCTGCCACCTCGCGTAAAGCGGTTTGCACTAATGTTTCTCCTGTTTCAAGACTACCGGTTACCGATTGCCAGAAGCCGGGTTTGTCTGCACGTTCTAGTAATAAAATCTGTTGTTGATTGTTGTAAATAACAACCAGTACAGATATCGGCTGTTTATAATGCTTATTATTGATCATGATTAGAAATCTGAGCTGGACGAAGGACTGCTGGGTGCGGTAGGCAGATTATTGGAGCAATGCTTTGCAACAGCAGATTGTGATGTTTGATTGTTTAGTGCAATTGGATCAGTATCATCATTGAGAATACGCACTTCCTGTTGTGGAAATGGAAATTCTATGCCTTCTTCTTTGAAACGGCTCCAGATTTCCAATAATATGGCTGAATCAATACTCATAAAGCCATTTTCTGGATCCCTGATCCAATAATTTACATATAAGTTAATTCCAGAATCGGCAAAACCAGTTACGTAACTATTAGGTTTAGGTTCTTCGCATGTGCGCGGCTGCTTAATGGCAGCTTGCTTTAAAATTTCCAATGCTTTGGGTAAATCGGTATTATATGCCACTTGGACAGTTAAATTATTAGACATGATTTTGCTGGAGTAAGAATCGTTAATAACAGTATTGGAAACAAAGGTATCATTTGGGATCAATGCTTCCGACCCGTCACTGCTGCGCAATACCACAAAGCGTGCTGTAATTTTAGTGACATAACCAGTAAAATTATTGATATTTAGGCGATCGCCTGGGCGAACGGAATGGTCAGCTAGAATAATAAAGCCAGATACATAATTGCTGGCAATTTTTTGTAAGCCTAGTCCCAATCCTACGCCCAAGGCACCGCCAAAGACTGAAAGCATAGTCAGATTAATGCCAACCATTGGTAAAGCAATCAGCACAGCAATCACCACAAACAACGATTTGATTAATTTGGCCAGAACATAACGCAAATTCACATCGAGTCTATTAGCTTGCAAAATGTGTTGTTCTGTCATGCGTGAAAGCCATAAGGCAATAATAATGGCTATGCCAACAGTGATAGTAGCAGTTATAACTGTAAACAGGCTAAGATTGGTTGAACCAATAGGTAAGGAGAGGGATTTTAATAGCCGGATAATAAAAGTATCGAGATTGGTTAGCCATAAGATAAAGCATACCCATAGTACTTTTGAAAGGGTGTGTTCGTAGTGTTCACTGAAATAATTATTCGGTATGGCATTGTGTAAAACGGATAAAATAATGCGAATAGCAATCATCCAGCGGGCTACAAAAGCGACTAGTTGCAACCATAATACTGATTCAAGCATGGTTACTCGCCAGATAAAGATGGCTAAAATAGTACACAATAGTAACAGCACCGGCCAAACGAGTCGCAGAATTAAATGGCGTAGAAATGGAAATTTAACCAGACGTTCATTAAAACGAAATCTGGTTATGATTTTTTTACTAACCCAGTAAGTGCAAAGCATGAGCACTATGGATAAAATCAGTTCCAGCCAGCCGTTAAGAGAATTAAAACTGTGTGCCAACAGGCGTGTCAGAAATTCTTTGCGGGCAAACATGGCATCAAAATAGTGATTCATAAAACTCGTTATTTAATAAAAAATTAGGGTTCATGTTAGGCATTTAAGCGGAATCTGTAAACTGTTAATGAAATTATTTCGAAGCAGCTTAGGCATTTACCGAGGAAATTAAGCTTAATTCCAACAAGCATCATAGTAGTTCGCTTTGGTATTGGTTCCAAAATGGACATCATGAATAGGGGATAATGCGATCGCGTGGAATGAGTATTGTATTTGATTGAGATAATAAAATGGTATACAATATCTTGTTTTCCAACCTTGCCCTTTGCATTTCGCATGGCAGAGGGATTGATTAGCCACAAGGAGTACACATGCGTCATTATGAAATCGTGTTCATTGTCCATCCGGATCAAAGCGAACAAGTCGGTGCTATGGTTGAACGCTACAAAGCCATGATTACCGAAGCTAAAGGTAACATTCACCGTCTGGAAGACTGGGGCCGGCGTCAACTGGCTTACCCGATCAACAAAATTCACAAAGCACACTATGTGCTAATGAATGTTGAAACCACTCCTGAAGTAATTAACGAGATTGAAACCGCTTTCCGTTTTAATGATGCAGTATTACGTCATCTGACTGTGAAAATGGATGCAGCAGTTACTGAGGCTTCTCCAATGATGAAAGACGAGAAATCTAAAAATCTGCTGACTGGAAGCAGTGAAGAAGCGGCTGCTGAAAACGCTGAAGCTTAATTGATAAATGAGTATGAATTGCTAAATCAGTTAAGTCTGTGCGCACAAATTAAAAGTCTTGATGATTTGCGTTATACCCCTGCTGGATTACCTGTTCGCACCATGTGGCTTATGCATGAGTCATGGCAAATTGAACTTGAGCAGCGTTATTTAGCGAAAGTAGAGATTCAGGCAAAAGCATTAGGCGATTTAGCTAAAAACTGGATGTATCAGCCCGGTGTTATGGTTGAAATCAAGGGATTTCTGGCACAAAAAGGTGTTTACCATTCCCGCCCGATACTACATATCCAACAAATTCGTGAATATAAAGGTTAAACGACATGGCTCGTCAATCATTCAAACGTAGAAAATTTTGCCGCTTTACTGCGGAAGGTATCAAACAAGTTGATTATAAAGCAGTAGATTTGTTGAAAGATTTTATTACTGAAAATGGTAAAATCATTCCTGCTCGTATTACTGGTACTAAAGCGCATTACCAACGCCAGTTGTCAACTGCTGTAAAACGCGCTCGTTTTCTGGCTTTACTGCCATACACCGATCAACATAAATAATAAGGAAGATTT
The DNA here is from genome assembly GCA_024103515.1 of Snodgrassella sp. GTDB lineage: Bacteria > Pseudomonadota > Gammaproteobacteria > Burkholderiales > Neisseriaceae > Snodgrassella. Next base: position 9,688 of record JAGGIK010000047.1, read on the forward strand.
ATTATGCAGATTATTTTGTTAGAAAAAGTCGGTGGCCTGGGTAATCTGGGTGATCTAGTTAATGTTAAGAATGGCTATGCTCGTAATTACTTGATTCCTCAAGGTAAAGCTCAGCGTGCTAATGCTGCTAATTTGGCTGCTTTCGAAGAGAAACGTGCTGAATATGAAGCTCAGCAAGCTGCTGTTCTGGCTAGTGCTGAAGCACGTAAAGTGAAAATTGATGGTAAAAGCATCAATGTTGCTCAAAAAGCTGGTGTGGATGGCCGTTTGTTTGGTTCTGTAACCACTCACGACATCGCTGAAGCTATTCAAGCTGCGTTGAATGTTGAAGTCACTAAAGCGAATATTCGTTTGCCTAACGGTCCTTTGAAGGTGATTGGCGAATACGAAATTGAAGTTGCTTTACATAGTGATGTTGTTGCTGCTGTGACTGTTACTGTTGTTGCAGCAGAATAAATTCTTAACAACAGCAATTGACTAAAAGCTGTCTAGAAAAATCTAGACAGCTTTTTTACTAACCGGGAAAAACTTGATTAGACTACTATTCTGCTTATGTAAGGGACAATAACAATGAAAATTGCTTGGATAATAAGTGCCGTAGTATTACTTGTGGCGTGCGAAAGAGTAAAACAACCAACAGAAAAAACTCTAAAACCCTTAGCTTCAGCATCAGGGGTTGTAGTTGAAAATGATAAGTTTGGTATTACTGATAGTGGTCTGGATTTAGTCAGTCGAAGTGATGTGCAACGTTTTATCAATCAAGAATTAAAACGGGGATATTATACTCAGCCACAACTTGATAATTTTTTTAAAAACGTACAGTTTAAGCCAAGTATTATTAAGGATATGGACAGACCGGGAACATCACTGCCGTGGTATACCTTTGCACAGAATAATGCCAATAGTCTGCGCATTAAGAACGGTAAAAGTTTCTGGAAGAATAATGCTGCTGTACTGAAAGCGGTTTCTAAACGCTATGGCGTAGCTCCAGAATTATTAGTAGCTATTATCGGTATTGAAACCAATTATGGTCATACCACGGGGTCATTTCGTGTTGCAGATGCCTTGACAACGCTGGGCTATCATTATCCTCGTCGCGCAGCTTATTTTCAGCGTGAATTAGTTGAATTTCTACAATTGGCATACGAAGAAAAACGTGATCCATTCAGTTTCAAGGGTAGTTTTGCTGGTGCTATGGGGATGCCGCAATTTATGCCATCAAGTTATCGGCAATATGCTGTTGATTGGGATGGCGACGGCCAGCGTGATATCTGGAACAATATTGGTGATACACTGGCTTCAGTAGCCAATTATATGAAACAGCATGGTTGGAAAACTGATCAGCCGATTGCGGTGTCAGTCAGTTTACAGATAACACCTCAGATACAGCAAATCATTGATCAGCCAACAGAGATGAAATATAGCGCTGGTCAGCTACGTCAGCTGGGTATCGTTATCCCTGCACACATCAATGATCAGGAAAAAGGTATTTTATACCAGTTAGAACGTATGCCAGGAAAGTATGAATACTGGTTTGGTCTGAATAATTTTTATACTATTTGGCAATATAATCATAGTCGGCACTATGTAGCAGCAGTACGTCAAATTGCCAACAGTATAAATGATGGCAGTACCAATTTGTAAAATGATCATTGATTTAAAAAAAGCAGTCATTTGTGGTGAAAATGGCTGTTTTTTTTGATTAAGTAAAGAATTAACTGCATTAAAATTTAAAAAATTGTTGGGTTGGTTATTGCATGATAATTTCATTGCCTAAACCATTTATAAACACTAATATTAAGTATAAATATCTTCAAATATCAGATTTAAATTTTAAATATAAAATAAATCTTTAATTGAATAAAAATGCGCTAACAGCAAATTCAAGATAGTTCACATGAATGTTGTTTTTGATTAACAATTTTGGCCGTAGTTATAATATTAAGAAATTCGGCCAAGCGCCTTTGTAAAAGGTCAATGGCAGCCTGAAGATCTGCATGACGTTGAGGATTATTATTTTCAATAATAAATGCCACATTTCGTGTATTTTCGGTTAATCCCGATGTGATACTATCACGCCAGTTTAAGCATCTTGTAAGTACGGAATTATCATCGTGATAAATAATTTCTCCTACTAAGGTTTTTTCCGGATCACCTTCTCCGATCGCCCAAAAATCCTCACTTTGATCGGCTACTAAGAGAGTAAGATTGCCATGTACCTTGTCTAAATCGAATCCGCCAATTGGGAAAGCAGTTTCTAACGAAACAGAATTATAAACGTCCACTAAGCCATTTATTGGCTTAACTGCTTTGCCTTGTTTAGCCCTTTTCAATAAATTTTCTACTGCACAATGTGCTCCTTTTTTGGTATTAAATTTCTGAAAAGTATCACGCCAAGATTTGATCACTGGATTGGCACTGATTGGATCTTCTGTAACCCAATTAAGAGCTCGCTGATTCGCTTTGGTTAACAGATCTGCAGGAACTTTATCAGTAGACTCTTGACGATATCCGCTTACAATGCCTATTTCGAGTTCAGGAATAAGTTTCCAAACTTCTGAATTTACAGTAAATATTTTGGACATTTTTTGCTCACAAAAATTCAAATAAAAAATTATAAATAAAAGAGTTACATTAAACACATTTAGGATTATATTACTTTAACTATTCGATTTTAAAATATAATATGCGCTCAAATCTACCTTAACTAATTTTTCAGGCAAAATTTGCTAAAATCTGAGAAATCTGTTTTACCGATTTGTTTTGTTTGATTGGCTAGGTTATATTAATCAATCTATTCGAAATAGCAGAAAATTATTTTATTTCTCGTTATCGATCTCATCTTGCACCGTTTTTAGCATTTTTTGTTTACAATATGAAGTTATCGAATTTGATTTAACTGGTTCTCAAAATATTAATTTAGTTTTACTGCGAAAGCAGCTGCGGATGGTTATGACTTATCAAGTATTGGCGCGTAAGTGGCGACCGAAAAAATTTGCCCATTTAGTCGGACAGGAACATGTGGTCAAGGCATTAGTCAATGCGCTGGATAAGGGAAGGCTGCACCATGCTTATCTACTGACCGGAACGCGCGGAGTAGGTAAAACCACTATTGCCCGTATATTGGCTAAAAGCCTTAATTGCCCGCATTCTGAACATGGCGAACCGTGCAATCAGTGCAATTCGTGTCAGCAGATTGATGCTGGGCGCTTTGTTGATGTGCTGGAAATCGATGCAGCTTCAAATACAGGCATAGACAATATACGAGAGGTATTGGAAAACGCACAATATGCACCGACTATGGGCAGTTATAAAGTCTATATTATTGACGAGGTGCATATGCTATCAAAAAGTGCTTTCAACGCTATGTTGAAAACACTTGAAGAGCCGCCGGAACATGTTAAATTCATTCTGGCCACCACCGATCCGCAAAAAGTGCCGGTAACAGTATTAAGTCGATGTCTGCAATTTATCTTGCGTAATCTTAATACTACGCAAGTATACGAGCATTTGATGTATGTCCTTCAACAAGAACAAATCGCTTATGAAGATACTGCTTTGCATCTCATAGGACGGGCAGCAGCCGGTTCGATGCGTGATGCACTTAGTTTGCTTGATCAAGCAATTGCTATTGGATCTGGTCAGGTTACTGAAGCAGACGTGCGCAATATGATCGGTGCGGTTGATAAAAGCTATTTATATGCTCTGCTGGAAGCATTATCAGTCCGTGACGGGCAGGCTTTACTGGCAAAAGCCGCAGATATGACTCATGATGCCATCGGTTTTGATAATGCTCTGACTGAATTAGCTTTAGTATTGCAACAGCTAAGCTTGATGCAGACAGTACCTACTGCCATTCAGATCGATGATCCAGAGTATCCTGCACTGTCACGTTTGGCTAAGCTATTTTCTCCTGAACAAATTCAGCTTTATTATCAATGCACCTTACGCGGTAAGGCTGATTTGCCGTTAGCACCGGATGAAAATGCCGGATTTATTATGACATTGCTGCGCATGCTGGCTTTTGCGCCATTGGCCTCTTTATCCGAGCAACGACTGCACGGACAGATAGCTGGTACTGGGTTAAAGAATGTTCCAATTAATAATACTCGACCAAATAATATTAATTCTGTGAGAGTAGAGCCAGTTTTGCATGCAGAAGAAACTGAATCTGTAGCCGAACCAGTAGCACAAGATGCCTCAGCTTTATCAATTGCAGATCCATATGATGAGGTTCAGCATCAAGTAATCGAATCTAATGCGTCTACTGCAACAATGGAAGAAACAATTTCTCCGTCTATACAGACGATAGCAGGTAATACAATACAAACAGCTGAAACTGCTGAGCCAGATGAACCGGTAGCAAAGCCAGCCGTGCCATCTGGAAAGATTACTGATAAAGCAAAAACAGCGTCTACAAATTACACCTTAGAACCGGTAGATGAAATAGCTGGTGAAGTGAATAGTGAGCCTACAATTGATCGACAAGATACATTTAGCCCACCATCCATTTTGCCTGCTGAAAAGATGCCAGCACTAACTGCGGAGAACTGGCCGTATATTTTGTCTAAATTAGCGTATAAACTGGGTGCAGTACAACTTTTCAGTCAGCATTCAGCAGTTGCAAGCTATGATGATAACAGTGGTGATTTAATCATTGCTTTAGCAGAGCAGGGTGAACCTACTGCCAATAGAGAATTGCTTACTCGTTTGGCCGATAGCTTGTCTTTAGCTTATGGAAAACCTATTCAGATTAAAACTTGTGGCTGGACAGATCAGACAACATTGGAAACACCAGTGATGCGTCAGCAACGGTTAAAAGAACAGGCTCAGCAGCAGGCTCAGTTAAGTCTTGAAACAGAACCATTTGTGCAGGATTTGATCAAAACGTTTGATGCAAGTTGGGTGACCGAGAGTTTGCAATTACGCGATTAATGCATTAAATAAAGAATTTTTACCTTTAAATTTTATAAATAAGGAAATTAACATGTTTGGAAAAGCAGGACTAGGTGGGTTAATGAAGCAGGCACAGCAGATGCAGGAGCGAATGAAAAAAGCACAGGCAGAGCTGGCTAATGTTGAAGTAAAAGGTGAATCCGGTGCCGGTATGGTAAAAGTCACCATGAATTGTCATTATGGAGTGAAACGTATTCAAATTGATGACAGTCTGTTAGCAGATGCTGCAGAAGATAAGGAAATGCTGGAGGACTTGATTGCTGCTGCGGTAAATGATGCTGTGCGTAAAGCAGAAGCTACTTCTGCCGAGCGAATGGGGCAATTCACTCAAGGTATGAATTTGCCAGCTGGCATGGGTGATTTTTTTAAATAATATACATTAGGGAGAATAATCTGAGCAAGGATTATTCTCCCTAGATTAGACTATTTTTACAGTAATCTATGTGAGCACACACTCACTTTTTTCCATAGAGGGATGCAGCCTTGTAGCACTGTATTTATTGGTTAAATAATTAATTTTGTTTCTATGTTGATATGGTGATTTATGATCACCAAATTTCAATTGACTTTAACCTATATATTTGCTAGACAGCTGATGTATTTATGAGTACAAAATGAGTACTAAATCAACCAATGCTCTGAGTCGTTTAACTAATGCCTTAAAAATTTTGCCAAATGTGGGGCCGAAAACAGCACAACGTATGGCATATGAATTACTGCAGCATAAGCGAGCCGGTGCAGAAGAGCTAGTGGCTGCTATTCAGGCTGCTTTATTACAAGTACATCATTGCCACTTGTGTAATACTTTTTGCGAGGGTGAGCTGTGCGATATCTGTGCAGATCAAAAGCGCGACTCTAAACGGTTAATGATTGTACAAATGCCCGTTGATGTTGCTAGTATGGAAGCTGCAAATTGTCATGATGGCTTGTATTTTGTGCTAATGGGGCAGGTAAGTCCGGCACAAGGAGCCGATTTGCAAGCTATCGCATTGGATAAACTAATATCCCGTTTGCAGGAATATGAAATAGAAGAGATTATTATAGCTACTAATTTCACTGCAGAAGGAGATGCCACTGCTTATATTGTGTCACAGCTGTTGGCCAATTTTCCTGCTAAAATTACCCGATTGGCTCGTGGCATGCCTTTAGGAGGCGAGTTAGAGTACGTAGATGCAGGCACGCTGGCGCAGGCAGTATATGAGCGGCGGAATATTAAGTAGATTAATCTTTTAATGTAATTGATTAATATCCACACCAATAGATTTATATTCCAGTTTTGCAGTAGTAGGATTATTGATTATGTTGAGTAAACCGTATTCACTGCACTCATGGGTATTTATCGATTTACCCATATCACATCTGTAAATACCCCATTGTTAGTACAAGCTTCAAGTGGAAATCATACTGCTTGTCTTAGGGTTTTATATTCAATTGGCGTCATATTATTTAATGCTTCATGAGGCCTTTCGGTGT
>JAGGIK010000048.1 GCA_024103515.1 Snodgrassella sp.
GCATAAAACAGTAAACTGGTGGGTGATGACGGAGTCGAACCGCCGACATTCTGCTTGTAAGGCAGACGCTCTACCAACTGAGCTAATCACCCGTTTGGGAAAGACGCTATTAAACCAGATAATCGTAGTTATGGCAAGGCTTAAAGATGCAAAATTTACTTATTTCCCTGTAATGACCAGTTTTCAAACAAAATTACTTTATCACGTGGTCCAAGTAAGACCAATGTATCTTGATTTTTAAAACGGAAGTTTTCATCAAATGTACGTAATTGATGGGCATTACGCCGCACAGAAAGCAAATTGACCTTTAGTTTATCTAAAGGTAGATCACTGATGCTTTTGCCAACAAGATACGCATCTGGGGGTAGGGTAAATGCCTGACGGTAATAGTGTAAATCTTCACCAGATCTTTCATCATTGCTACCGGCAAATAAACCTTGTAGTGCCTGATAGCGGTTTTGACGGATCCGTTGCATGATTTCATATACTTCATCAAATGATTTGCCTGAACTGAGCAATGCTTGACTAGCCAGGGTTAGACTGGATTCTTTTTCATCGGAGACGATGTCATCGGCTCCCATATTGGTGAAAGCAGGGATGCTATCATCATTACCTACGCGCACGATAACAGGCATGGTAGGGACGATGAGCATAATGTTATTGAGAATGTGCTTGGCTTCGGCCGTGTTTTTGATGGTAATAAGTACCATATTGGCTCTTTTTAAGCCTGCTGCTTGTAGTACTTCCTGCCGTTTGGCATCACCAAAGGTGACTGGCTCACCTGCGGTTTTGGCGGTGGCAACGCGTTCTGCGTCTAGATCAAGCGCATAATAGGGTGTATTTTCTTGCTGTAATACACGGGCGATATTCTGACCACATCTTCCGAAACCAATAATCAGAATATGATCGGTTTTGTTCATGGTTTCAACCAAAATACTCTGCAGATTTACGGCTTGCTCGTCCCAGCTGCGTTTTACCATCAGTTTTAAGATCTTGTCTGTACTTTTCATAATAAAAGGTGCCAGCATCATCGAGAGCAGAATAGCAGCGATAGCAGTTTGTTGTAAGTTCAGGTTGATGAGTTTGAGTGAACCGCCAATGGCAAGCATCACAAAACCGAATTCACCGCCTTGTGCTAGATATAAAGCTGTTTTAATGCCATCAGTGCTTTTTTCCTTCATATAATGACAGGCACCAAATATTACCGCAGCTTTCAAGACAATCAGCAGACCAAGAATAATCAGTACCATCTTCCAACTGGATTGGAGCACTTGAATATTCAGTTTCATACCGATGGTAATAAAGAAAAAGCCTAATAGAATGTCACGAAAGGGGCGAATATCATCTTCTACTTGATAGCGGTATTCAGTTTCAGAAATTAGCATACCGGCTACGAAAGCACCCAATGCCAGAGATAAGCCTGCTAATTGAGTCAAGTAAGCTACACCAAGTGTAACCAGCAATACATTAATCATGAACAGTTCGCTGGATTTGGTGCGTGCAATTAATCGGAACCATAAAGGCATGATTTTACTGCCGACAATTAATAATAAACCGAGTGCTACAATCATTGTGAGCAAAGCTTTGCCCATTTGCAGTATTAAACCGTCACTGCTGTGTGCTAATGCAGGAAATAAGATCATCAGAGGAACTACAGCAATGTCCTGCATTAGCAGCACACCCATAATCATGTGACCATAATGTTGTCCTAGCTCATTTTTCTCAACCATGATTCGGCTGACAATGGCTGTGGAAGACATCGTCATGGCAGCAGCAAGGGTAAATGCCCAAGTCAGTTTGATACCCATTATTACGAATATCAAAAATAAGGCGATCAAGGTCAGAGTAACCTGTAACCCACCTAGGCCCAATACCAACCGGCGCATGGCTTTAAGTTTGCCAATAGAAAATTCCAGCCCAATGCTAAACATAAGAAAAGTAATGCCGATTTCTCCAATGAATTCGGTGGCATGATTCTGGTTAATAAGGTGCAACCAACCAGGGCCAGCTATGAAGCCAACTACCAGATAACCTAACATTGAAGGAATGTGCAGCCGTCGACAAATAATAGCAGCCAGAACAGCTACTAAAAGTATCATCACTATGGGACCAAGAGAAATATGCATAATCTGTTGATTTTATTTAACTATAAATTTTATTATCATATTTTAACACGGTTGTAAAATGTTGTGTACTTTGAGAGTTTAAAGATTGGCTTAAAATGATAATTATTGTAAATAATTATGTAAAGTTTTGAGTGCAGACCACGCTGAGGCTTTCAAATGACTCTGATGCAATAGCCGAGCTGGGTGTGGGGCAATTACATAGGGGATGTTTAAAAGATAGTTGCCCAGACAATTCTGTTCTTCCAATTGATTGAACACCTGCCCCAGTAATAATATTGCTTTAGGCTGGATGTGTTTGATCTGTGCTTGTAGGGCTGGCATACAGGCCTGTATCTGTTCAGGTGTGATACGCAGACTGATGTTGGGAGCGCATTTTACTTGACTAGTATAGAAAACTTCGTTGGCACCAATATTAATTGCAGCAAGCATGTTATTTAAGAGTTTACCGGTTTCTCCGCTAAACAGTTGTTGGGAACTGTCATCTGCAGGTGCTGGATTGGGCGTGATGACCAGTAAGCGCGCGCTCTTATCACCATGTCCGACAATAGGTGCGCAACGTTCCTGATGCAAACTGCAACGTGTGCAGGTGGCAATGGATGTCGGAATTTCATCAAATTGTAAAACTAACTCTGGTGTGGTTATGCTGCTGTTTGTTGAGTTGTTCGCAGCCATAGATTCTGGTGTTGAGACAGATTTTAAAGTGGTATTATCCGTTTTTTTATTTTTTTTCAGTATACTGTGTAATGCATTTAGGCGATTATTTCGATCGGATAAATTGGTATTTATGTTTTCTTGCAGATTGTTTGCTGTAATTAAAGTAGGATATACAGCCGCTGCTGTTATCTCAGATGGCAATTTATGGTTGGCAATCTCATTGTTTTGATCTGTATTGGTGCTGGCGTCAATTGCAGTCACGTGTAGGCGAGCACTTTGAGACAGCCACATTGGGCCAAGGCCTAAAGCTTCATGCAGATAAAGGTAGCGACTGTCTAACATGTTTTTTCCATTAATACGGCATCTTCACCATTTGAATAGTAGTTTTTTCGTTTTCCGCAGTTGGTAAATCCATTTTGTAGATAAAGTTGTCGTGCAATATTATTGCCGGCTCGGACCTCAAGGAGGATACGCTGTATATTTTGCTGCTGAGCTAATAAATATAAGTGGTTGAGTAATTTTTTCGCGTAACCCTGCCGTCTATGAAGTGGGTGAGTATTAAGTAAATGAATTTCTGCCTGATCAACAAGTGCTTGCCATACTAGCATAGCTATTACTGAATGTTGCTTCTCGATAATCGATATTGATGCAGATAAAGTTAGTGCTTCTGCCAGTTGCTTATATGACCATGGTGAAGGGTTACATAACGCTTCTAATTTAGTCAGTGCTGGCAGATCTGCCGCGGTAGCTACACGAATGATCATGATTAGTGCCTAACCCGTCTAGCTGCCTGTTCTGTTGCAGTTAGAGCGATTTTATTACGGACATAATGTAGGCTGGCGTGTGCGGCATCTGTAAGTTGATATCGCCCTGATATCGCTAATTGTGCGTAAATTTCTGCTGTAGGCATAAGATCTTCTCCAGCAACAGGTAGATCAATACTTAGCCCAAACGCATTACCAACACCGATACCTTTATCTTGACCAGCAGGTAAACTTATACTGCCTGCTGGTCCGACTTGATAATCACTTAGACGTGTATGATTAAGTGTATTATACCAGGCAAAAAATAATTCATTCATACGTGCATCTGTAGCCGCCAATACACACGATTTCCCTGGTTTTAAAGCAGCCACGGCATCTAAACAGGGTATACCGATCAGAGGTAAATGATTCGGTAAAGCCAAACCAGTTGCGACACCTAGTCCTATGCGGAGCCCAGTAAAAGCCCCTGGTCCTTGTGCATAGACAATTGCATGCAGATTTGATAGGGTTATCTGATGTTGATGCAATAGTTGTCGAATACTCGGTAAAATTAACTCGGACTGTTTTGTACCTACTGCTTCATATAAGCTATGGGTGTGGTTGTTTTGATATAGTCCTAGAGACAGATAACTGGTGCTGGTATCAATAATTAATAGGGAGGATTTGGCGCTAAGCATGGTTCTCCATCATAAATATTACTATAATAGTGCTGGGTTCGGTTTTAATGAATTTATTATACCGTTTAATTTAATTTTTGTTTAAGTCTTGTTTTGCCAAGAATGCATAATTACAATTAATATATGCCTGAAATTTAAGTAGATTGACAAGATAAGAAAATAGTTGTGATTTATTTTTACCATTATTTATTTGACCAGACAAAGTACAGCAATAATACATTGATTGCTGGAGAAAATACTAAAGTGTTGTTTATAGTGGAAATTATTTGTGTCTGAGAATTATGTAGGACGTTTTGCTCCCAGTCCCACTGGGTTGTTACATATTGGTTCGTTATTAACGGCGATCGCATCTTACTTGGATGCGCGTAGTCATCATGGGCGATGGCTGGTGAGAATGGAAGATTTAGATCCTTTGCGGGAAATGAGCGGGGCAGCTAGCGCTATTCTGGCAACACTTGAAGCTTTTGCGCTTAACTGGGATGGCAGCGTAGTATATCAAAGTCAACGTCAACATTTGTATCAGCAAGCGTTGGCTCGGTTGCAGGCAGCTAATCAGGTATACCGGTGTTATTGTAGTCGCAAAACTGTTCAGAGTGAAGCCAGAGGAGAAGGTATTGATGGGATTGTATACGGCGGCCGCTGTTCTTTTTTGCCTTTAGGCTGGCAACCTGATTCAGCCAAAGAACCTGCATGGCGATTACGTTTGCCAGCAGTTACGATTACTTTTAGCGATGCAATACAAGGAAAACAAGTCCAACAGCTGGATTCAGAAGTAGGTGATTTTGTATTATTACGGGCTGATGGTTTTTGGGCTTACCAGCTTGCTGTTGTCGTCGACGATGCGACACAAGGAATTAATCATATTGTTCGGGGGCAAGATTTATTGTTATCTACACCTAGGCAAATATATCTACAATCGATATTAGGTTTGCCACGACCTTATTATGCTCATGTTCCATTGCTGACAAATAAACATGGACAGAAATGGTCAAAACAAACATGTGCTCCGGCCCTGGATGTCGGTCGACGAGAGCAACTGGTGCGTCAGGTATTTAGTTATTTGCAAGTGCCGGCAGCTCCGGAAGTAGATAATATTACTGATTTGTTGGATTGGGGAGTCAAACACTGGCAACTTAATCGCATAGTATCAGAGCCAATCTGTACTGAACAAATGTAGGTAATATTATCAGTAATGAAAGATAATGTTAAACCGTAGAACTGACAACCCAGCCAATCAAAGGGGATAATGAGTTGGTTAATTATTCAGATCAAAAATATTTGTCTAAGCAATTTTTACGTAAATTTCAGAAGCAGCAAGCGGGCACTTTTCGTCTGGCGTGGTATCTGATGCTGGTTAGTTCTGTGCTAATGATTATCCAGAACGGACTTTTAGCCTATCTTTTTGCTTTCTGGTTAGAACAGCATCAATTAACTCGTTCAGTTTTATTTTCAGTCTTGCCATATTTAGCAGTATGTTGGTTTTTAAGGCCAATTATCAATTATGGAAGAGACCAGTTGTTGTTGCGAGCCAGTGTTTCGATTCGACTCAATTTACGCAGCAAACTATTACGTGCATTAGCCTGCTTGGGGCCTGAGCGCAGTGTGTATGGCAGTGATGGTGCTTTATCTACACAAGTTCTTGAACAGGTAGATGCGTTAGACGGGTACTTTATCCATTACGTGTTACAGCAGAAACTGGCCGTTATTGTGCCATTGATGATTGTGGGTGTGACATTCATTTATAGTCCGTTTTCAGCATTGCTATTATTATTCACTGCGCCACTAGTACCAGTATTCATGATTCTGCTTGGTGAGGCAGCGGCCAGAAAAAATCGCCAGCAACTCGTTGCTTTGGCCGGATTAAGTGGGCGGTTTTTAGACTTATTACGCGGTATGTCAACATTAAGGCGGCTAGGGGCAATCTCACAGGCACAGCTGGCTGTGGATACTGCTGCAGAGTCCTATCGGGTACGAACCATGGGAGTATTAAAACTGGCCTTTTTGTCCACAGCGGTATTGGAATTATTTGCTGCTTTAGCCATCGCTCTGGTCGCGGTTTATTTAGGATTAGGCTTGCTGGGCGTGTTGCCATGGGCACTGGGTTCGGTACCGGTTCATTATCAGGGGGCATTGTTCATTCTATTGCTGGCACCGGAATTTTATTTACCATTGCGCCAGCTTGGAGCGGATTATCATGATAAAGCAAAGGCGGAAGCTGCTGTTTCTAATCTGCTCCCTTTATTAGAGGTAGCTGAAACAACATTGCAAAAACAAGCAAATAAAATAGAATATGCATTGCTAACTCCTCCTGATATCCGCGCTCAAAAACTATGTGTGCTTGGCCGGGATCAGCGGATACGCTTGTCAGAAATAGATTTTATGATTAAAGCTAAAGAAAGAGTATTAATTTATGGTGCTAGTGGTATTGGTAAATCTAGTCTATTGCAAGCATTACTCGGTTTTTCTCCTTATAAAGGCGATATCTGGATAAATGAACAAAACTATGCTGATATCAATCTCTCTTTATTACACCAGTCAATAGCCTATCTTGCACAAACGCCACCTATTATGGCGTTATCAATTGCCGATAACTTGCGTTTGGCTAAAAGTACGGCAACTGATGACGAATTGAGAGAAGTCTTGCAGCTAGTAAGATTATGGGATTTCATCGATTGTTTACCTCAAAAGATGAATACTGTGTTGGGTGAAAGAGGTCAGGGTATGTCTGGTGGTCAGCTGCAACGACTAGCCTTGGCGCAGATGCTACTGCGCAATGCACCATTGTGGCTACTGGACGAACCCACAGCACATCTTGATACAGTAACCGCAGCAGAAATTATGACGTTACTCGATCGGATCAGTGTAGGCAAAACAGTATTGCTAATAAGTCATGATACCAGCTATACGCAGTGGATTGACCGACAGATTACAGTGACCGCGGTCAAGGAGGTGTAATATGAAACAAGCAGATTTGTTGTGGAAAAATGGGCGACTTCATTTGTTTAGCATGTTGTCCAGTCGCCGAAGAATTTGGTTGTTAGCAATATTATTGGGTCAAATAGCTGCTTTAGCAGGTATCGGTTTGCTGGCATTATCCGGTTGGTTTTTAACTGCAGCAGGTTTAACCGGCTTAATCAGCCTTAGTACTGCTTACACATTTAATTATTTTACGCCAGCTGGCATTATTCGATTGCTGGCTATAATTCGTACTGCCGGCAGATATGGAGAGCGTCTGGTCTCTCACAATGCTGTTTTAGGTTTGCTGGCTGATCTACGAGGCAGCATGTTTGCGCGTTTGGCGCAAATTGAAAGCCAAAAAACGGCATCAATAAAGCAAATGCATCGGTTGGTTAGTGATATTGATTTGCTTAATGCATGGCCGCTAAATGTGGTATTGCCTGCATTATGGGCTATTATTGCACTGATTTTGATAACATTATGGAGTTTTTATGCTGGTGGCTTGATACTGGCTATGATCGTACTTTTGCCATTATTGTGCGCGGGCGTTATTATTCCTATATTAGGAAATAAGTATGGATGTCACTTAGCCATCTTACAGGCTCAGCAGTATGAACAGCGCCGCGAAGCTTTATTACAACCACTGGCTGCGCTGACGGCTTTACTGCAATGGCAACAATGGCCACGATTTGCCAATCGTTTTCATGTTCAAGATCAACACTATGTCAGCAGCCAGATTCAACAGCAGAAAATAGCGGGTAGAGTAATGCTCCTGCAACACCTTTTTCTAGCTTTGGCTGCAACACTGGTATTAGGGTATGGAAGTCAATTATTGTTACTTAATCAGTTGACTGCTGCAATGCTGCTGGCGATTTTGTTGATGATTTTTGGCTTTGCAGAATTGGTGTTGTTGCTGGGAAGTAATATGATTTCATATGGATTATGTCATGCCGCCTGTTTACGCCTTAATGAACTAATTGAGACACATGCTAAATCAGCTCTCATACAAGTTGCTTTGCCTCAGCAGATTCATATTCAGGCCAAGAACCTGTGCGCTCGGTGGCCTGAAGCTTTGAACGGAGCTGAAGATATTAATTTTGAGCTGAATAATGGGGATATATTATTTATTTCCGGCCCGTCTGGCATAGGTAAATCAACATTACTATCTGTGCTGGCTAATGAATTGTCACCCAGCAGTGGTTACTTGAAATGTAATAACCAACCCTATGCTAAATGGCAATGGCAAGGTCAAGTGGCTTATCTGTCACAACAGTTGGATATATTTGATCTTACTCTGGCCGAAAATCTACGACTGGGTAAGGCTGATGCAACCGATGATGAATTATGGGCAGTATTAGACCAAGTACAGCTTGGTCAATGGGCAGGGGCTCAACCACAGAAACTGAACACATTGTTGGGAGAATATGGTTCAGGCATATCTGGTGGGCAGGCCAGACGTGTAGCTTTGGCTCGCTTTTTGTTGCGTCCTTACGCTTTAATGATTCTGGATGAGCCATTTGCAGGTATAGACGAACCGACTTGTGCACATATAGCACAAATGCTGGAAAACCAGCAGCAACAAGGTATATTGATTGTGGCCAGTCATCAGCATAATTATTGGCCACAGGCAAAAAAACTTTCTCTTAATTTAATCTAATTGATTTATTTTTATTGATATTTAAATAAAAATAAATTTGTGAGTATATATTGCAATAATTTCTGCTGTAGTATTGATGTTATATGCTTCAAATTGTATGGAATCTGGGAAAAATGACATAAATCAATTCAAACCATGATTTAGGTGATAAAAAAATTCGATAAAAAAATTAAATATAAACATAATCATAATATTTTTTACAACACATATTGATATAAATCAGTAAAAAAAGATTTAAAAATTTTTGCTAATTATCATATATATGTATTATCCTTGTTAAGTAAACTTGTTTAAATATTTGTTTAAACGATAATAATTATTACTACGTGCAAGGAATAACACTATGGATCTGGTAGAACTGTCAAGATTACAGTTTGCTCTGGTCGCTCTTTATCACTTTTTGTTTGTACCATTAACGTTAGGCATGACTTGGATTCTGGTAATCATGGAATCAGTTTATGTTTTAACAGGTAAAGAAGTATATAAAGATATGACCCGATTCTGGGGTAAATTGTTCGGTATTAATTTTGCTCTAGGTGTAACCACTGGTATTACCATGGAGTTTCAGTTTGGTACGAACTGGTCATACTACTCACACTATGTTGGTGATATTTTTGGAGCACCGCTGGCCATTGAGGCATTGATGGCCTTTTTTCTTGAATCCACGTTTGTTGGATTATTCTTTTTTGGCTGGGATCGCTTGAGCAGGCCGAAGCATCTTCTCATTACAGTGTTGATGGCTGTGGGTACCAATTTATCTGCGCTGTGGATTCTGGTAGCCAATGGCTGGATGCAGGATCCGGTTGGAGCACATTTCAATTTTGAATCCATGCGCATGGAGATGACCAGTTTTGCAGAAATCTTTCTCAGTGAATCTGCACAGAACAAATTTGTTCATACCGTTTCTGCCGGGTATGTAACCGCATCCATTTTTGTGATGGGTATTTCTGCATGGTATCTGCTGCGCAAACAGGACATTGAGTTTGCTAAAAAAAGCTTCCGTATTGCCGTAGCTTTTGGTGCTGCTTCTATAGTCTCAGTAATTATTCTGGGTGATGAATCTGGATATACCGTAGGCAAGTCTCAGCAAACCAAAATGGCTACTCTTGAAGCAATGTGGGAAACTGATCCTGCTCCAGCACCATTTAACCTAATTGCCTTTCCAAATGAAAAGGAAATGAAAAACGATATGGCTATCCGAGTTCCTTATGCAATGGGCATTATTGGTACCAGATCATTGGATAAGCAAATTCCCGGTATTAAGGACATCATTGCCGTCAATACTAAGCGAATAGAAAATGGTCGTGAAGCTGTGATTGCCTTAGAATCCTTGCGCAAAAATCGCAATGATGTTCAAGCTCGGACTGCTCTCAAACAATATGGTGATGACTTAGGGTTTGGACTGTTGTTGAAATCTTATGTTTCGGATGTGCGTCAGGCAACAGACAAAGATATCGCCCATGCAGCTCGTGAAACTATTCCGCGTGTTGCGCCAATGTTTTGGAGTTTTCGTCTGATGGTATTGTGTGGCTTCCTAATGTTAGTGGTAATTAGCCTTGCTCTGTACACATCGATTCGCAATACTTTTGCTGAAAAGCGTTGGTTACTCAAAATGGTTTTGTGGAGTTTTCCATTACCATGGCTGGCGTGTGAGGCAGGTTGGTTTGTGGCGGAATATGGTCGTCAGCCATGGACGGTATACGGTGTATTGCCGACAAACTTATCAGCTTCGTCTTTGACAACAGCGAGTATATGGGGCTCGATAATTGGTTTCACCGTACTATATACCATTTTACTGATTGTCGAAGTTTATCTGATGGTTCGTTTTTCACGTCAGGGTCCAGGTTCACTGGGCACTGGACGTTATGACATCGAAACAAAACACTAGGAGTAGACCATGGAATTTTTAGATTATTCAGTATTAAAATTCATTTGGTGGCTATTGCTCGGTGTTTTATTAATCGGCTTTGCCATTATGGATGGACAAGACATGGGGGTAGGCTGTTTACTACCTTTCATCGGCAAAAACGATCAGGAACGTCGCGTGCTGATTAATAGTATTGCTCCTCATTGGGATGGTAATCAGGTATGGTTCATCACTGGAGGTGGGGCACTATTTGCTGCTTGGCCTTATGTTTATGCCACTGCTTTTTCCGGTTTCTATTGGGCAATGATGGCGGTATTGTGGGCCTTATTTTTCCGCCCAGTTGGATTTGATTACCGCAGTAAAATAAGCAACCCAATCTGGCGTAATTCTTGGGACTGGCTCTTGTTTGTCGGCAGCTTTGTTCCACCACTAATTTTTGGTGTGGCTTTTGGTAATCTGTTGTTGGGCGTTCCATTCCATTTTACTGATGATCTGCGCTCATTTTACACAGGCACATTTTGGGGCTTACTCAACCCATTTAGTTTATTGTGTGGCGTGGTATCAGTAGCAATGATTATTTTTCATGGCGCAATTTATCTGGCCTTACGTAGTGATGGAGTGATCAAGCAACGGGCTAAAAAAGCCAGCACTATTGCACTGATTGTATTACTGCTCACTTTTACCTTAGCAGGTATCTGGATCAAAATGGGGATAAATGGATATAGTATGGTGGCCGGCAGCTATATGCTCGATGCGTCTCCAGACCCGCTAAATAAGCAGGTAACAGTTGCTGTTGGAGCATGGTTGAATAATTATATTCAGCATCCGGTCTTATTTATAGTGCCTGTGCTGGCTTATATTGGATTTATGCTGGCTTGGATATTAGCCAAAGCCAATAAAATCTTTATCGCATTCTGGGCTTCAGCAATTGGTTTGGCTGGGGTTATTGGTACTGCTGGTGTGGCCATGTTCCCATTTCTGATGCCTTCTAATACAGATTTGCGCTCCAGTTTAACGATTTGGGATGCCAGTTCCAGCGAAACAACCTTGACGATTATGTTGGTCGTTGCCTTAATATTTGTGCCGATTATCCTTTGGTATACCAGTTGGTGCTATAAAGTAATGCGGGGTAAAATTACTACCGACATGATTAAAAACAATGATCACAGTTTGTATTAAAATATATTGCAGGGCATAGAAATGCAATATAAGTAAGGAGTTTATATGTGGTATTTTGCATGGTGTCTGGGCATTGGCTTTGCGGTGTTGTTTGCAATTGTAAACGCACTGTGGGGCGAGTTTCAGCAAGAGCGCGATCAGTTAGATAGTAAATAAAACAGTTGCTGTTGTGCTTTTGATAAGTACATTTAGATCTGAAAAAAGACAATCGGATTTTGTGTTAATATAATTGCTAAGTTAAATATATAACTGATTAAGTATATATGGCACTGTAGTGGAAATCTCACCATTGAATATTTTCGATACAGTGCCATATTAACCAGGTATAAAATATTTAAAGTGTCGTTTATGTTTACATAAGATCCGATACTTATTTTTAGATCGTTATTCGGAAGGGAATCCGATGAATAAATTACTACGTAATGGCTTATTACTTAGCTTAGGTTTGGTTCTGGCTGTCTGCGCCAGTGCAAAAGATATTAAAGTAAGTGATAATAATACTCCATATACACCTGCAGACGTACAGAAACTGGCTTCTACCGCGGTAAAAATGGGGGTAACTGAACCGGTAAATTTGCGTCTTAATGGTGGCAATTTGACTGTTTCTGGCAGTAGTAAAACAATTTGTGTCATTAAAATCGGTGAGGGGGCAACACCTCAGATAGCTGGCATTAACTGCAAGTAAAAAATTTTCTTCTAAGTCGATTAAAACTGATTAATTGCCAGTATTCTGGAGTCAATCAGTTTTTTGTGGTTAAAATTTTAAGTAATTTACAAAAAAATTTGTTTTGACTTTTCTCAGAAAAACTCACGAATACAAATGAGCTTTGATGCATTAAATGATTTAAGAGTTTGTAAAATTTTTCATTAAATGAATCGCCCTTATTTCATTAGTAAATTTATTAGTATAAATATGTTTTGGTAAAAAAAGTTTATAGACGTTTGCACTTATCTTATAGTATTGAATTGGATTACGTGCGCAATGAATTTTGGTAAAAGCTCGATGCAGTTAAACTGATATAAAATGCTGCTACAATTTGAAAAAACATTTGTAGTGGCTCGATGCTCTGCTGCGGGAATAAACCATATTTTTCACAGTGCTATTTGCCTACTCAAGCAATTTTTTGGGCTAGCTGATTAGATGTAGCTATAATAAATAAATGGAAAATCCGAGCTAATATAAGTATTATTGTATTAGCTAGCAGTAATAAACATCAGATAAAATTAGCCTTGTAATTTTGGTGGTGAGCAGAAATCAATCTGTTTTAACTCGATTATTACACTATTCTGTATGATCAATAACGGTAGAAATGTGATTTAACATTGCAGATTATTCTTGGATTTAACACGTATTGTTTTATTTCTGAGTTGAATCATGGATTTTATAAAAACCATTGTGCTTTTGAATTTTGCCGCCATAAAATCCATATTTCATAAACTCAATATTATAAATTTTAAACATTGATACTGTAACGGTCAATATTAGGTTCAATCTCGAAAGAGCTGTTATGCTAATTTTAAATAGGTAACACACCTTTATTAGCATATTAGATCTTGCTAATTGGTGTATTCGGTAACTAAATCGTTTTTTGGTGCGGATTGAATTAACAAAAAGGTTTTAACAGACAATTTAAGAGAATGATGGTGGTGATTACTACTAAAGCAATGGTCAAACTACCTTTATAAAATGTGTTACCTTTTACATTGGTTGCTTAGAGTGTTTTTTTATCATAAATGATTTTGATTTTGGATCTTACGAAATCTCAATTGTGGGTGGTGATTTTGTTTGTTTCATAAGTTTTGTTAAATCTATCTGTTAATTGGACGGTTAGATTAGTAACTTCCTATTTTTAATGGTGTAATTATGAACGGTTTTGACGGTACCAGTGGTCTAAATACCATTTTTTATCAGTTGATAATGGAAGGAGCTAAGATTGAGCATGTAAATGGTTATCCCAGTAATAAAAATAAAATCAAATATTTTCAAAAAACATTGATAAGAGAAATCGTCAAGATTGGGAATATGAAGGATTATCCTAGTATAAAGAATAAAGCCAACTATTTTTAGAAAATTCCGGTAATGGATAAGGACTGGCATTATAGCTAGCTGTAGCTTATTTTCCATTTCAGCTTTCCTAAGTGCTGTTAGTCAATCAATTTAGCTAACATTACCAAATTATTATATTAGACGCTTTATGGGTTTATTTGCACTAATTAATAACATTTGGTTGATACGATTAGGCTTTATTAGCAGTCAAATGTATATATTATGGGGTAAAAACCATGATTTTTGCTAGTCAGTCAGGTTGTTTAGCATTCGTTTGTGTGAACATGACAGACAAGGATGCTTTAAAAAGGATTATTTCTGCTGAATTATGGTTTTACTATAATCTGGGACAAGCTGTTCTGTTACTGAAAGTTAGCAATAGCCTTTATTATAAATTCGATTCACTGGTTTAATATTTTGACTATATGATTTATTAATATTTACTTATTTTAATTACAAATAATGTCATTATCGGTGGTTTTCTCTTTGGTCAAAGTTGATGGTGACATGTGGTTGTAGCTAAGCGAAGTTTTTGATTTTAGAAAGCTTTGATTATTTCAATATTGATTTTTATATAGTATAAGTGTTGGAATTATAAATATTATAAAATTAATCTTCGTAAGGTTTTCTGAAAGATAAAATCAATCTTTTTTATCACTATATAGTCATCAAATTTCGGTTCGTAATTGAACACTTCAATTGGTAAAAATTCAGTGAGTGTTCTTAATGCTGATCAGTTTATAACGTCATCAATTATTGGATGATGGATAAATTAAGTAGTAATGTGAAGGTGATGTGGATGAGAAATATTGGTGTAACATGAGGGTGGTTTTATATTTTTTGAATATAGGTATTTGGAGTCAAATACAGGTTGGGGCTGGTGTATTAATGGGATAGGAATGGCAACACCTATTCAAACAACAAATTAGGGGACAGCCGTTAGTTAAATTCTACCGGAGGCAAATAGCCTAACGATGAATATAACTGTTTGTCATTGTACCAAGAAGCATAAGCTGCAAAGGCTCGTTGTCATTCTGCTGTTATCATGAATTTTTCCCCTTAACCAACTCAGTTTTAATATCTTTAAATGTTGCTACTGCCACCGCATTATCACACGCACATCTCTTTTTACTCAGCCAAAGCTGAATATTCAATATGTTGATATGCTTACCAAGCAACTGTTTAGCAAACGCCTTTCCTTTATCAAAATCAAATAGATGGAATGTTGATAGTGCTGGCTTAATCTAACTGAATACAGACTCCAATTAATCTGCTGTTTTATATTGCCCAACACCATAGCCGGCACACTGTCGCTTAAATAAATTATGTATTACGTATAAATAATTGTTGCGTTGATTGTCATAAATAGAGCTTCAGTCTGCCACGATATAATCTGCTATTTGCTACCAACATCAAACCGGCGTTGTAAATGATTAATGGTGACTGCGCTATTGTCTGCCGTCATAAGGTTTAAGCGTATACTTTGATATCAATGCTAGCGACTTCATGACTCGGGTAATGTCACGACGAGAAACACAGATACCAGCTGGTTGTCAGGCAAAATCAATACCTATGCTGCTATAGGATTGATCGCTGCGTTTAAAAATAGTCAATATTTTAACGGCATCATGGGTAACCGATTTCGGTTTAATGGCTTAGCACTGTTAATGGGCGTATTGTCTGGCTATTGCTAAGCATCGACACCATACCACTAACGCATAACGATATTGGTTTGAAGGCAGGATTTTGATTGCCATTCCATGATCAGTGCAGCCTGCTTTAGGGGAT
>JAGGIK010000049.1 GCA_024103515.1 Snodgrassella sp.
AAGCTATTCCTCAACATTAATAGTATAAATTTTTTCAAACTCGCTACCTGGACACATTGTTCCAAGAGTACCGCCATTAAATTTAATAATAATTGTTCCGTACACTTTAGGTGTTCCTTTTATGGTAAGATTATTATATGAATTAAAAACATCGAAATAGGATTGTGATAGCTCAAGCCCTGAATTTTCAGGTTTAATATGATAGAGAAAAAGATCACTTGGAACTATACCGCCATTAATATTTATTTCAGCATAATAAGGTTTACCGAAAGAAGCATTGGGTAAAGATTTTGGTAGCACTTCAATTTTTTGTCTACAAAAACATCCAACAAGTGAAAAAACTAAAAATAAATTAATAATTAAAATTAAATAATATCGAGATCTTTTCATATAATTTATTGCGATGAATTGAATTTTTATTAAAAATAAGTATTTTTTAAACACTTTACCATTTATTTTATTGCCATATATTTTTTATTTAAGGAATTTTACTTACCACCATAGCTGCGAAAGAGTTTTGCATAACTTCACCTAAAGTTCTTCCATAAGCTAACTGATTTTTTACTTTTCCCCATGAATATAATTCAAGTTGTACTTGTTCAGTTAATACAGTTTGCTCTGTTATTTCCTGACCATTAAGTAATTTTAATTTGTCTGTCCAAACTATCCAATGGTTTTTAGTTTCCTAGATTACACCATGAAGTGCAATTTAGGAGATGTAAAAAAAAGCAGCGCCAATTAAGTACTGCTTTTTCTTTTATTGAATTGTTTAGAATTATTAGAATGAGTAGTTCAAACCAATTTGTACACCAAGTTGATGATAGTTGTTGCTACCAAATCGGCTGTCTAATTGAGCATAACTACTGAGTGATTTGGTTAAATTACCGCTCACACCTGCTTTTAATTCCATATAGTTTTTATTCACGTCTGATTTAACATGTTTACCATTGATTTTTGCTTCAGGTGAAGAAGAATCATACAACCAGTTGGCTTCTATAAATGGTAATACACCATAACCTTTTTTAGTGCTTTGACTATAGAGTCTTGCACCTAGACGCATTTGCATACCATCACCATTAATATTACTTACCACACCTTGTTTACCTAACTTAAAGTTATGGCTGTCTGACCAGGTATAGCCTAACTGAGCATGTGGCTCAAGTATCCAATTTTTATTTACACCTTCGTTAAGAACTAAACCATAGCCGGCTTCAGATGATATGGTAATTGCCTTACCATTATAATCGTTTGAGAAGTGTCTTAATGCCGATAAATGCGTTGAAGTTTTGTTTTTAAACCAACTGTATTGAGCCCATGTGTCAACGTATAAACCTGCACCATTTTCTTGTCCATTCCAGTTACCATAAACACCTAAGTTGTAACCTGTGACGCTTCCATCACCTTTACGCACTGTGTGTTTTTGGTTGGTGTCAGTTGTACTATGACCATAACCACCATAAACTCCAACTTTGTATTGTTTGTTTGATAATACATCCACACCCATTTCTAGTACTGAGGTTCGAATGTTTACAGATTGTTTGCCTCCAAATAAATCACTTTTCACGCGATCGTATCTGTAATTCATCCAAACATTCGATTCTGGTACATAAATTGAGGTATCTCTATCATGTGCACTGTGACGGAACATATTTAACGCCGCCATCTGATTGGCAAATACAGAACCTGCCACTGGTGATTTACGGACATTTGAAAATGCATTGGTGTATTTTATTACTAAATGGCCATTCTCATCCTTACCAACTATGTAATCAAAGGCGCTATCTGTTTTTTCAATAACGTTCCATTCAGCTTCGTCATTTCCACTAACATCAATAAAATCGGTAATTTCACCTTTATCGATATTTTTACTATTGATTTCTACAATATTGATATCTGTTTTACCACTTGCATTACCTTTTACCACCATTTTGTCTGATGTTTCTTTTTCAAGATCAGTATAAATATTTAGTTTGCCATTATCACCATGGTAATCACCATCAACGGTTAATACTGTATCTGCCGAGTTTTTACCTAAATCAATAGTACCACCATTAACTACATTGCCCACTGTTTGATTATAATCATTTAAATTTAGTGAACCATCTTTACCAATATTATAATCAGAATCAGGGCTAAAGACATTTTCACCATTTGCATTCCAAGAACCACCAGTTATATTGGTTTTGCCTTTATAAGTATGTTTACCATTAACAAAGTTATCCCCTGAAACAACGTTAACTTGACCTTCACCACTTATATCCCATGATACTTGGTAATCGTCATCAGTATGATTGAAATTTAACTGACCGTCATGCTCTAAATTGATGATAGGAGTATCAATCGTACCGGCTTTTTCCGCTTCTTTACCAATAGCTCCACCGATATTTACTGCACCACTTTTTCCGATAAGTATACCTTCATTATCACCATTTGCATCTGCTTTGACTTTCATGGTTGCATTATTAGAGACAGTTATCTCACTTGTTAAATCAGTTTTGGTGTGATTAAGCACTTTTACTTTTTTCGTGGCATTTAATTGTGAACCTTCACCATCAACTAAAATTTTACCATGTCTAACAATTAATTCTTTATAATATCCTTCTTCAACAACATTCAGACTTCCGCCATTAGTAATATTGATTTCACCATAACCTTTCTTGTTTGTATATTGAGTTCCAAGCCTCAGACCTGCTGAATTGAAAGCCGAGCCTTGGCCATCAATATTTATAATTGCATTTCCATCTTCATGACCTATAAATGTACCTCTAGAAGAATTAACGACGCCTCCATCAAGTATATTAACTACAGCATTACCATTATTAGCTATACTCATATCAGAACCTGAACTTAATGCACTTAATACACTACCGTTACCTGATACAGTTACTGTTGCATTAGAGCTACTGTCATACGCAATATTCGTTGAAAATCCAGTATTTGTAAAAGTGCCGCCGTTTGTGATTAAAATATCAGCATCGCCACCACCCCCTAAATAAACACTACCCACAGCACTGGTAAGATGCCCATTATCAAGTATTAACTTACCTGAACTGCCTTCATTTTTTCCTACCATGATTCTCTTTGTTGTAAGTGAACCTTGATCACTAATAGTCAAGCTTCCTGTACCATCCATACCTACAAAATGTTCATCAGTGCTAACCCCACCTTGAATTGTTCCAGAGCCATCACCTTTTATTGTTTCATTGGATTCTATCGGTATTATTGCCGCTAAAGCACCACCTGCAATAAATGTTGATATAGCACCTGCTACAGCTGTTTTAATTAGTTGAGATTTTGCTTTTTTCCCTCTACCTTTAGCTAGTTCAGATACAACTAGGCATTCTCCGTGTCGATTTTTTATAACTCCATAAATTTTATTCATTAAAATTTTTTCCCTTTTCTATTGTTAAACTTAAACAAAATTCGTTAAACCTAAACAAAATTCGTGATAACAGTAAAAGTTATACCGCGCGCATTATCGTTCAAATTAATCAATCAATCAATATGTATATGTAATTGATTGATGTTAATTTTAAGGGTTGTATGTGTTCAATATATTTAGTAAAACGCCGAGTTGTTTACACTTCATGATTGAAATAATCCTCTAAAAAACTCATAAGGTGTTTTTGCTGAAATCGCTTTATGCGGTTTAACGGTATTATAAAAATTAATAAAGTGTTTAAGTTCTTGTTTTCTATCTTTTGAATCGCTAAATATTTGCTGATTATGCCACATCGCAATTCAACGTTTGTATCACGCTTTCGGCTTTCTTATTCGTCTGTGTGCAGGCGGGTTGGGTGAATTTTTGATTAATACGATGGCTATGACACGTTTTAACAAATAAGTGTTCACTTTTGCCTTGATATTCACGTCCATTATCGGAATAAATACATGTAGTGGTATACGGACACTGGGCTAACACATCGTTTTATAAAAATTGTACCAAGCTAAATTGGGATTTATCGGGGTAAATACCCACATAAGGCTCACGTGAAAAATCATCAATGCCAACAAATAAATAGTCTCTAGTTTGCTGTTTTGTTTCATTTTTAAGTAAAGGTAAACGTTTGGTATTAACGTGTAGCATTTCACCTGGATAGGTTTTGTTATAGCGTTTAGCTTGCCGTCTTAATTTATCTTCAATAGTTTTTTCGACTTTAACCACACGTTTAATTCTATAACTGATGGTTTTATAACGTTTATTTTTACTGGTTAAAGGTACAAACTGCTTCAATCGGGCTTTCTTTAGTACGTTACAAATGGCCTAGCGACTGACTATAAAGCGTTTTGCCAAATCAGTGACTGTTATTTTTTCTTTATGATATAAGCGCCATATCTCTTGTCTGTGATAAGGCGTTTGTTTTGTTCTTTTATGTATATTCATTACAGTAGTTTCTCAAATTACTGTAAACAACGTGAGGAACTTCTACAAATAAAATTTACCGCTTTTTGACGAATTTTCGGGTGCAATAGTTTAATCCTTGAGTTTGTAACACTATCCCAAGTTTCAGTTTTCTTTTCTTTAACATTAAAATAATTAATTATCGCTACCGAATGCATAAACCACGCCTTGCCATCAGCACTAAGCGTGGCCGGTGGGGTGTCATTTTGTTGGTTTAGCTTGGCTAGGCCTTTAGCAACATCATCCCACCATAACATCTTTTTTATTTTCTCTTTAGTTAGCTTTTCCAATGGTGATTATTGATACTCAGCAGGAAAACGGCTAACTTCTAGTGTCTTCGTGTTTCCCACCCTTTCACTTCAGGGGAGTCCTTTGCTTTACCAACACGGCTTAAATATGCCTCGAATTTCACTTCGTCACCCGTTTGTAATTATATTTTTAGTATCTTCGGCCATCTCGCTGTTTAACGCTTCCCATTTCGGCAGTTTGCCTTCAGTATCAATTTCACTATACCATTCGCTTTCGTAATTGACTAATAAGCGACTTAATGCCGTAAATAACATCGGTTTATTTGCAATACCTTTAAAACTCGCTTCTTTTATACAGGTATATATATTTGTTTCAACGGGGTGTTGCTTATCCAGGGTGGATAACGTTTCTTTTATTTATGTAAAATCAAACCAATCCCAACAACACACTCTTTTAGCGCCTTCGCCATTAACTAACACCCAACCCTCGTTCGGTCGGTTTTATCATCAAGCACCACGACTTTTAACCACAAGTTACCTTGTGCATCAATTGCTCGCCTGTCGCTTGTCGATAACTTAGTATCGTTCATATTGACCAATGACACAATACCCACAATCAGTGAGCTACTTGATATATTGCTTGCTTGTAAAGGGGACTTAGTCCACGCCGCTGTGCTCTGTGCTAAAGATAACTCACCATTGAGTTTGGCTACTTTGGCAATAGCAGCTTCATTTTTTATCCATAATGTCTTTTTTTCTGTTTCTGATGAATAAATTTCAATCTGTAATCAGACAACCTTAACGTTTTGACTTAGTATCTTTACTTTGGTCTTTGCATAAGGTTTACCCACTGTCGTAGCTGATGCAGTTTCTTTTTCTAGTAGTTTGGCTTGTTTCGCTATGCCAATAAACGTTTTGTCTTCTTCTGGGATTTTACTCGCTTCTGCTTGCGTTTGAGTGATATAGCTTGGCAAGTCTTCACTGGTGAAACATTCAACATGTAAATGAGGACAAAATTCTTTATCTGAACCTTCACCTAATGGCAAATCTTCAAAACTAGAATATTTGCTTTTGAGTATACCTTTATTTTGGTTATGACCAATATGCCCCACTAAATCACCCGCTTTAATCGGATACGTCAAAGCTTTTTGACAGGAACGCTAGTTTCTGCTTCTTTTAATATCAATACGATTTGGTATTCTGTCAGCTTTTTCATATTCAAATTCTCTTTTACTTTTATCATAGAGAATTTTCTACTTCAAGGCTGTACTATTTTAGGGAGTAGTTACAGGGAAATGGGGTACTAATGAGAAATTTTTTATAGAAGGACAAGAAACATGATGGTAATGGAAAAAATAAGCATTTTAAAATTTAAACATTATTTAGAGGAAATTTTTAAACCATCTGATATAGATAATGTATTAAAAGATAAAGGTATTTCCCCTGTGGCTATCTACATGTTATCTAAGTCTGTGGAAAATTGCCTTCGAGTATGGATTAAAGCTACTCGTTCACCTTGTCATTCTCATAGAATGCAATGGCATAGCAACAAAAATTAAAACAAATAAATCAATGAGTAACCGCTTATTAATTTCTATCGAAGGCAAATAGCCTAACGATGAATGTAACCGTTTGTGATTGTACTAATATGCATAAACCGAAAAGGCTCTGCATGATGCACCAGCAAGTCAGTTTTCCGATAAAGTAGCTGTGCTAATCTTCAACTTCAAAAGTATATTTTTTTAAATCTGTTTTTTGCAATCCTTATTTAAGTTGCACTGTAATTATAATAACAGGGAAGCATTCCAAAATATCATCTATTGAAGGTTTCGCTTTGTTAAAAGTTCAGTAGAATTCATACTATGTATTGATGATTTTACTTAAATTAATGTGCTATAAATATATTTAGGAATACCACATTAGTTTTTTATGAGCTGACTCAAAACTAAATCTGCACTTAAATTCAAATAGGGGTTTACAAACAGCATCGCTTATGGGTAAAAAGACAACAGAAAGTTCTGATACAGAAATTTTAAATAAATTTAAACATTTTAAGGAGCATCCTGTGAAAGTCGGATTTGTTGGTTGGCGCGGTATGGTTGGATCAGTGTTAATGCAGCGGATGAAGGAAGAAAATGACTTCAAACACATTAACAATGCTCATTTTTTTTCAACGTCGGCTGCTGGTAAACCTGCTCCGGATTGCGGCCAATCTGCAACAAACCTATTAAATGCTCATGACTTAGATGAGCTGGCACAGATGGATGTCATCGTCACCTGTCAGGGCGGCAACTATACCAAAACGGTTCATCAGCCTTTACGTGCTCGAGGCTGGAATGGTTATTGGATTGATGCCGCATCTACCCTGCGCATGGATGATCAAGCCGTCATCGTTCTTGATCCAGTCAATCGTAATGTCATTGATAACGCACTGGCCAAGGGTATCAAAGATTTTATTGGTGGCAACTGTACCGTATCATTAATGCTGCTGGCACTGGATGGATTGTTTAAACAGGATTTAGTGGAATGGGCCACCAGCATGACCTATCAGGCAGCATCCGGTGCAGGCGCACAGAATATGCGCGAGCTGATTAGTGCCATGGGCGCGATTGAAGCACAGGTTAGCTCCGAACTGGCAGATCCGGCCAGTGCCATTTTGGCCATTGACCGTAAAGTTGCTGAATTTTTGCGCAGCGATACTTATCCACAGGCGCAATTTGGCGTTCCTCTGGCTGGCAGCCTGATACCATGGATTGATGCCGATCTGGGTAATGGCCAGTCTAAGGAAGAATGGAAAGGCGCAGTAGAAACCAACAAGATTTTAGGCCGCAGTGCACACCCGATTGTTATTGATGGATTGTGCGTACGTGTAGGTGCCATGCGTTGCCACAGTCAGGCATTAACCTTGAAACTGAAACAAGATTTACCAGTCGCTGAAATTGAAAACATTCTGGCCACCGCCAATGACTGGGTAAAAGTGGTGCCAAATGAAAAAATAACCTCTATGCACGAGCTGACACCAGCAGCCGTAACCGGTACATTAACAGTACCAGTTGGTCGTATCCGTAAAATGGGCATGGGTGGCGAATACATCAGTGCCTTTACCGTCGGTGACCAACTGCTATGGGGTGCAGCAGAGCCAATTCGACGCATGTTACAAATTGTTTTAAAGCAAATTTAAAACCATTATACAAACGTAAATCTAGACTCCCTAAACTTTTTAGTGGGCTTATTTAAGTCCACTTTTTTTATACCAAGAAAACAAGCAAAATAATGAAGCATACATCAGGTAATTTTTGCATTTAATTTGTTATTCATATATAAAATCAACAAATTACAAATTGCATTGTGAATAAATTTAACAATCAAAAATCAGATTTTTAAATTACCTAAGGCAAAAATTTTACTAATAATCAATTTTTTCTGGCCACTAACCTATAAGCATATATTCCGAAAAATGCCTCCACTGTGAAATTTATTGATACGGTAAGCAAACATCACTCGAATCCAAGTTCGCAACAAAAAACAGTTAAAGGGGTTATCGAATTTTTTCAGCAATAATATTGCTTGGTGCAACCAAATCTGACCATCAATAGGGTTTGCCAGTGCCATATGATCTTAAATCTATTATTTGTGCCTAACTATCTTCGAAATAACTGTAATAAAGAACACCTAGTCTGATCTATACAGGTTAGTTTGGTTATGTCGTGCCACCTTTTCACTACATAATGTAAAAAAATATGCTATTGATCTCAGAGATACAAGTTACAGTCTTTCAACATCAATCTCACCAAGCTTGGGGCAATCCGTACTAGAAAGCATCCTCTATATAGCTGTCGACATCTCTTTACTGCTGATGCTCAATCCACTGGCAGCCTGTTTCAGCCAGAAACAACATTCCAGAAGACTGACGTATTCACCGTGGCCATTATACTGACTAACTTTATTCTGTATCTCTTTTCTGTCTTTTTACAGACAATACAACTCAGGTCTGCTCAACGCATTATTCTTATTGGTGTCTATCCCCATTTGGACCTATTACATCAATTTCATCAGCATCAGTTCTCACTATTATGCTTTAGCCATCAGCGTTATACTAGGTATCATTTATCATTTTTTGTTTGTATCCATAGCTGGATTGTTTAAGACAGGATTAATCAAAGCCATGGCTATGCTTTTTTATAATTATCACTTCACTTTTTATTATTATCTGGCAGCACAATCAGAAAACTACCTTCAACACTGATGTCACAAAAGGATGTATATCATTATTAATATACCCCTTTTAATAATACTTTTGTAACTAGACAATCAGTGTGCCAGCTCGGAATGCTCCTTACTATTAAGCACAGTCTTGTCAGTTAGTCTTAGCCACTGACTGGTCAATGCTCCGGCAGTCATTGCCCCATTAACATTCAATGCTGTCCGTCCCATGTCTATTAACGGTTCTACCGAAATCAGCAAAGCCACCAAAGTAACAGGTAAGCCCATCGCAGGCAAAACAATCAATGCAGCAAAAGTTGCCCCACCACCAACACCGGCCACACCAAGCGAACTAACGGTGACCATACCCACCAGTGACATTATCCACCATGGATCCAGTGGATTAATACCCACTGTTGGCGCAATCATGGTTGCCAGCATCGCCGGATACAGACCAGCACAGCCATTCTGACCAATTGTGGCACCAAAAGAAGCAGCAAAACTGGCAATCGATTTTGGTACACCCAACCGCTGCGTCTGTGCTTCCACATTTAGCGGAATAGAAGCTGCACTGGAACGGCTGGTAAATGCAAAAGTCAGCACCGGCCACACCTTGTGGAAATATTTACCCGGACTGATACCAAATATTGCCAGCAACAAACCATGTACCAAAAAAATCAGCGCCAGCGCTAGATACGATACCAGTACAAAGCTGCCCAGTTTAATAATGTCCTGCACATTAGACGTAGCCACAACCTTAGTCATTAAAGCCAGTACACCATACGGCGTCAACAACATCACAATCCGTACCAGCTTCATTACCCAGCTTTGCAGCGTATCAATGGCCAACAATACCCGTGCTCCTTTAGGTGCATCATCTTTTAGCAATCTGAGCGCAGCGATACCTAGAAAGGTCGCAAAAATCACCACACTGATGATAGAAGTCGGATTGGCACCGGTTAACTCGGCAAAGGGATTTTTCGGAATAAACGATAATAATAATTGCGGTAGTGACAAATCAGCGAGCTTGCCCATATAATTAGTCTGGATAGCATTCCAACGTTCCGTTTCCGCAACGCCCTGTACCAAGCCACTGGCAGTCAAACCAAAAGCGCTGGTTAATAACGTACCGATCAAGGCAGCAATAGCTGTAGTCAATAACAGCACCCCGATTGTCATCACACTGATTTTACCTAACTGTGTAGCATCATGCAGTTTAGCCACAGCACTGAGGATTGAGGCAAATATCAAAGGCATCACCACCATTTGCAACAACTGTACATAGCCATTTCCGACTACATTAAACCACTGCACCGATGCTTTTATCACCGGATTAGACGCACCATAAACTAGTTGTAGACCAAGACCGTATACAATGCCCAACAGCATGCCCAATAACACCTTTTTCGCTAGACTCCATTGTTTGCTCTGCACTCTTGCCAACAGTAACAACAATAAAATAAATACGATCAGGTTTATTATTAACGGTAAATTCATTTTACTACTCCTGCTCTGACAAACTACTGCTTGATAATAAGTAAACAAGAATACGCAAAAATTCAATTGTTGTGAAATAGCCTTTATACATGCTCTTATTCCTTTTTGTTATATGAATAAGAAATATTTTTTTGTTTTATCAGAGTTTCGCTTTTTTTGATATCATGCACAGGTTCAATCTAAATGTGCTACAGCTAATTAGATTAAAAGCAAACCCTTAATTCCTATAACGGTATATTCACATGTCTGTCTACACCAGCGTCAGCGACGATGAAATGCGCGCTTTTTTGCTTGATTATCCTTTGGGTCGGTACATCAAACTTCAAGGCATCGCACAGGGCGTAACCAACAGCAACTATTTTGTAACCACCACACACGGACGTTATGTACTGACATTATTTGAAGCAATGACTCAAGCTGAACTACCCTTCTTTCTGGATTTAACCCAGCATTTGAGTGCACATGGCGTGGCCTGTCCTGTTCCCATTGCCCGAATTGACGGCAGTTTGGACAGCATATTAGCAGGTAAACCTGCCTGCCTAGTGACCTATCTGTCTGGTCGAGATACCAGCAGCCCCTCCATACAGCAATGTTTCAACACCGGAGCCATGTTGGCGAAAATGCATCTTGCCGGTACTGACTTCCCATTAACCATGCCTAACCCACGTTATACCTCTTGGTGGCATGAAGCCAGTAGTCGATTATCACCATTTCTGGATGCGCAAGATGAGCAACTGTTACAAACAGAAATTGCTTTTTTTGATGAAAACGAACGTACCGATTTACCTGCTGGCATCATCCATGCTGACTTATTCCGCGATAATGTCTTACTGGATGGCGAACAAGTAGCCGGCTTTATTGATTTCTATTATGCATGCAATGGCAATTTCATGTATGACCTCGCCATTGCCGTTAATGACTGGGCACGCCGTGCTGATAACCATCTCGACCAGAAGCTGCAACAGGCATTTATGCACGGTTATGAAAGTGTACGACCACTAACTGCTGCCGAACAGGATTACTTTCCAGTTGCACAGCGGGCGGCTTGTATCCGGTTCTGGGTATCGCGTCTGCTCGATTACCATTTCCCACAGGTTGGCGAAATTACCTTTATCAAAGATCCAAACGTGTTCCGCGATTTATTAATGAGCTTACGCCAATAAAATCTGCTTTTCCATTAACTGTTAATTTAGAAGAAGAATTCAAAACCTAAGTATTAGAGGAAAAGGCAAAGCTGCATAGTGACACAATAAATATATTAAAAATCAAAATATTGGTTAATTTATCATTCAGCTGTATTTAGAGCTATTTATTAGTGAAGCCAAATAATAGTCAACAGTACTATTCCTTGTTATTAACATGCTTTCACCATTGAATTTACCTATTTATATTGTACAAGCAAAGTAACTATCAATTTCATTTTACATGAGGGTAAATAGATATTACCCTCCATGCTGTAGTAGCTCAAACCTAATCTAACTGACATTAATTATTTATCGTCATCTATTTTTATAAAATGCGCATCAGATGAGTAATACACGTTCTACAATTGCTTTTCCCTGATCTGCTATTTTGCCCTTAGTCAAGGTATTTTCCCATAGCCATACTGACCCGTATATGCGCTTGCCTTAGGGTAAAATTCAAGCCATGGTTCAATATCAAGTTGAATTTCCAAATATTCATATAAATCTTACACCTAACCATATCCTCATAATATTCAGTTTTCATCATTTTAGACAATCGTTCACAAATTCTATTTATTTGCGGGCTGTAGACCTTAATTTTGATGTGCTCAATCTCTGCCAAATTCAGGTAAAGACCATCAGTGTGGCTTTGTTTACGACCATCATATTCAGAACATCGCTCAGTCAGTATGCGTAAGATCGCGACTTGTTCACTGACAAAACAACATTTATCATTATTGGTATATTTTACCTATTCTTTTGATGTGTCTACATAAAAAGTATCTTGTGCGCCTAAGTAATGAGATATTGACACTGTATTTCACCGTGAACTTCACATGATGCTTGGGCTTTTTTCCACACTTATAACAAATATTAGGTCAACACATGTCCATCTTGGGCGACTTTCGCGTCTAAAATGATTATACGCATATTAAAATATTCTCAACCATAACGTAACCATATTACACCACCGCTACTACCGAAACCAATAATAAACCATAACCCTTGCCGGCATCATTGATTAACAGACTGAAAATAACCATCAAGCCGGATAAACATACATCCTATACACCCCCCGTTTGAACATAGCATTTTGAAGTAATAATTATCTTCACGGCTATAGCCAATCACTTTACAAATTTATTATGAATAGTTCCATAGTTTAGCAAGTGCCAAAAGTCCTAAGGTTAGTTGGTGAATTGAGTAGTTTGATAGAGTTCTTACGCACCTATTAGGGTAGAAACCACTTATAAGTCATGTTGGGTAGGGTCTATTACAAGTAGTTACCATATAGTGAGCAAAACTCAGGTGCCCGCAATCTGTGTGAATATTTATCTGTTTAACATTAAGCATCAATAAACTGTACACCCTAACAAAAAATCACATCCAACACTCACAACATCCAGCATCTTCTCACTACATTAGTTCAGTCAATAACAACCTATACCTATCTCGATGCATAAATCCAGTAAAAAATCTCTTGCCAACTATTGATACTGATAAGGTAATAGATCATTTCTTCCCCTTTATCAATATTCAATAGACATAACGATCAATATATAAGCATAAATTATTCTGAAAAAATGCGTTTTTTGTAAGAAAAATACAAATTTGCACTAGATTACATTACTTAAAATTTAGCAAAATGGTCAGAACAATTAATAACCAAAATTTTATTCCAATACCATAGCTGATTAACCAAATTACCTATATATCTTGATCTACAAACATTAATGCAAAAAAATATTTTCTAACCAATAACTCAATAACTTAAAAAACTGCTTTATAAAATTTTGCAATTAGACATTATTTAGCATGATATAACCATAATTGACTATAATATATTTGCATACCGGTATACGTAAACGCCTTAGCTGAACTGGGTTCTAGCCTATTGCTTACAACTTGAAAAAGCTGTATTGGCTGTTATTTGACAGTATAAAGCTTTAACGGCAAGATAAACATGCTGTGTTCAATAGCACAGCCAGCTTTGACAGGCTGACAAGGAGAGAGATACCACGCTATCTCATTACAGAACAATTTTGTCTGTACCCCCACCATTGTTTTCCTCACTTTATGGTTGACAGTGGCAGGGAGGCGTTATGCCTACCGGTCCTCTTTGTCGGTCTGTCAACCCTGCCACATGTCTGCCGCCAATTATGTTTGACAGCACAATAGCGGCTTTTGACCAAAGAGAGAAAGGCAGTAATAAAATGGGTATCTACAAACGGAATTTGTCTAATTACAAACTTCACCCAAGCACTTTGGGGAATCTAACCATTTCTGGTTACGGCAGAAAATTAAAAATAGACAGTGCCATTACCTTCAACACTTGGCTGTTTACCTACAGAGCAACAGGAGGTTCATCATGAATCAACTTGCGCCCAGCAAACAGGAAATTAAAGCTGCACTGCGTGCCAACTTACAATCAGCCCAACCTTTTGCTCCTTATTACTTACAGCAGATTACTTCACGAAATCATAAATGGTCGCTGCAAAAGAATGAAACCACAGAATATATAGCTTATATTTTGTCACCCTATCTTATCTGTGCAGATTCTGACTGGCAGGACAGAGGTAATCTAGTATTCCAACCCTGTACCAACCCGATGGAAGCAGAATTACGCGTATTTTCATTCTGTAAACAGCATAATTGGCAACCATTGTTGTGGCGGGGATTAACTCCAATAGCACAACAGATCTGGTCAGCGATGCTTAATCGGGAATAACTAGCTGCCTATGGCCTAATAAACCATAGGCAGCTTTTCCAAGTCTGTAAACATAATTATTGACAAAATTAAATATTTTTTAAAATTAACGTTTTTTGGTGCTTAATTTGTGTTGATAGCTATATCAACTTAAAATATTTATCGCTTCATTTAACGTGATGGTAAATAT
The DNA here is from genome assembly GCA_024103515.1 of Snodgrassella sp. Lineage (GTDB taxonomy): Bacteria > Pseudomonadota > Gammaproteobacteria > Burkholderiales > Neisseriaceae > Snodgrassella. The sequence goes on from JAGGIK010000049.1 coordinate 14,432, forward strand.
ATTCATACAAGATTGCTATGTTCGCAACGACTCAAACATAGAAAAAATGTTAACCATCAAAAAAGTAATTATTATTATTGCATTCTTATTTGTCATAATAATATTTATAGCAAGCATTGGCGAAACGAAAAAAGAAGATAAGCCAACTATTGCATATCCACAAAATGAAATTACATTTATTGATGCTAACAATAATGCTATGCAACAGGCTGAGAAAGCTGAAAATGATATGCAGAAAGATAAAGCTCTAAACGAAAGGAATAAAATTATTTGCGCCAATATGGGTAAATTATCAGTTGATGATTGGGTTGGCGGGATTACAGATATAGAATCTAATTCAGATGGTCATGGCGTTTTAGAAATAAAAATTTCAGAAACTATTTATATCAAAACATAGAATAATTTAGTTTCAGATGCCCTTAACCAAACATTAATTAAACCTTTTACACCTTTATTTGATGCGGTAGTTAAGCTAAAAAAGGACAAAAAGTTAAATCTTCTGGTCATTTTTTCCAAGAGCAAGAAACTTGTATTTTAGAATCAAGTTCAAGCCTAGATAGTAAATTAAAAAAACCAGAATATATTGTCACGCTCACCCAAGTTAACCCATTATCAGCAAATATATTGAAAGACAAATTATTTAAAAAGCACTTTAAAAAAGCCTGAACAAAAAATTTCAGGCTTTCTAACTTATTTATTTCGATTAATAAAAATCAACCTAAATTAATTCTTACTTGCTTTATTAATTTTTAATTTTAGATATAACAAACTGACCAATAGACTGCATTAACCATCATATTGGTGGACAATCACTTCACTGTAAAAAAACAATCGGATCTATAAAATTGTTGATGCCAAAAATTATCTAGATTAGATTTCCTAGAAATAAAATGGGTAACATAATTTTCAATACTATTGAACCTTAGCTAACTATTGGATAGGCTACACTAATTCATACAACTTTTTTAGGGGGTAAGGTAAACTTAACGCTAAAAAGGAAAAAATGATGAATCAGCAACAACGCGTACGACGCTCT
>JAGGIK010000004.1 GCA_024103515.1 Snodgrassella sp.
GGCCATGTCGATAAAGTTTGCCGGCTGCTGCGGTTGTTCGTCAGCAGTTTCTTCTGGCTTTGTTATTATGCCAGCAGCGCGTGCTGCCGGTAGGTTGTTGATATGGGTATTGGGGGAACCGGTTTTGATTTTGCCGTCTTCGGATGGCGGAAAGAGGCTACTTACTTTGTCAGCGAGCTGTGATATGAGTTTGCTCGCGCCGGAAAGGTTCATGGCGATGCCAACACATACGCCTATGGCCACAGCAGCCAGTCCGCCGGTGGCAATGGTAGCTAGGGAAACTAATCGCCGCTGTAAGTGCGGCGGTGACGGCGGCATAGCAAGCTATTTCTACAGCTGCGCCAGCAAGATCGGCCAGCATTGATGTATGCAGCAGGACATCGCCCTCGCGCGCAGCCCAGTAAGCATCACCCATGGTTATATCCCCCTAAAGTCAATTTGGTTTGTTGTTTTTGGTTTGGTTGGCTGAGGTTATTCGGGCAGTTTTTGGGCAGCAGTTGTGATGTTAACTGCTTGATTGTGCGCTGCCTCTGTTTTTATTATGCCACAATTTAACTATTTTTATCTATGGTTGTTGGTATATTAATATGTGCAAATAAGATAAAGTTCATAGGCATGACTTTTTTATGGCCTTCTATATTGCCTTAATTTATTTAGTCACTGGTTCACATGTAATATAGCTCTTTGATAATTGTCCAACATTTTTATATAAATATTTTTTAGCCCTTTAAATTTCCTTTAAGAATGTTATGATGTGGAGGAAGTATTGCATTAATACTCTATTGTTCACTAAAAATCGATGATTTACGAGATTAAACTTTCAATTATTAGAACACTTTTTCACTGGTAGTGTTAGGTTCTAAATATCAGTTTTCAAATTTCTGGTTGTTTCACCATTTATCATCTGTGGTTAGGTTATCGCCCAAGTATTCTTCAACATTAAGATAATGGATAGTTTCATCAATATTTAGTTATATTGCCCAGCAACATTGCATCGCCATAACTGAAAAAATGATACTGCTGCGCTACTGCATGTTGATACACCTGGCGAATTTGGTGATAACCACTAAAGGCACTGACCAACATCAGTAGGGTTGATTTGGGTAAATGAAAATTGGTAATCATTTGATCAATGACATTAAACTGATAACCAGGGGTAATGAATATATTTGTATCACCCTGCCCTGCTTGCAGACTACCAGAACGAGCTGCTGACTCTAATGCCCGCACTACGGTTGTACCTACAGCCCAGATTTTATTGCCACGCTTTTTTGCTGCTTCGATTTCAGCCACTACTTGTGGACTCACTTCATACCACTCACTATGCATATGGTGCTCAGCAATATTTTCTACCCTTACAGGTTGGAAAGTCCCTGCACCAACGTGCAACGTCACTTCAGTTAGATGAACGCCTTTAGCGTGTAGCTGTTGCAGCAAGGTCTCGGTAAAATGCAAGCCGGCGGTAGGTGCTGCTATTGCTCCCTGATATTTAGCATATACAGTCTGATAACGTTCATCATCATTATCATCAGCTGAACGGGTAATGTAGGGGGGTAAGGGTAAATGGCCGTGCGCCTCCAGCAGTGCCCATACAGTTTCTTCGCTATCAAAGCGCAGGACAAACAGTTCTCCCTGTCTTTCCAGCATTTCTGCCTGTATATTGCCTTGAAATATTAATTTGCTGCCTGGTTTAGGCGCTTTGGAGGATCTGATATGTGCCAGCGCAGTGTGTGCATCGACCACTCGTTCGATCAGTGCCTCAATCTGCCCGCCACTGATTTTGTGTCCGAATAAACGCGCTTTCATCACTCGGGTATTATTGAAGACCAGAACATCACCACTGGCTATATAATCCGTTAATTGGTTAAATTGGCTGTCTACGAGTTGCTGCCCTGGTAAGGCTACTAGTAATCTGCTGCTACCACGCTCTGCAGGAGGATGTTGAGCTATCAATTCAGCCGGCAAATCAAAATCAAAGTCATTAATATGCATGTGTTCTCGCCCAAATAGGCAAAATATCTATTATAAGCTCGCTTGGGTACAGAACGAAATAGGTTACTCAGTATCGGGGGAGAATCCTTGATAAACGGTATTTTGATGTCGGTTTAGGTCAATTAATATACATTTTTGATTAGTATAAAATGTGAAATAAATACAAAATTGCTGGACATCTGCGCTCATTTTCGGCAAAAATGACGGAAATTTGATTTAATTAAGCAAATATGAGTGCCTCAATTCTGGTTCTAAATGGACCTAATCTAAATTTACTGGGCGCGCGTGAACCGCATATATATGGTTATACCACGCTGGCTGATATTAATCAGAATTTAGCAAAAATGTCGCAAGCTGCCGGTCTGACTTTGGAAACGCTGCAAACCAATGCGGAGCATGTGCTGATTGAACGGATTCAGGCTGCAATGAGTGATGATACAGCTTTTATTATCATCAATCCCGGTGCTTTTACGCATACGAGCATTGCCATTCGTGATGCGTTCAGCGCGGCGGCTAAACCATTTATTGAGGTACATATTTCTAATATTCATGCACGTGAAGCTTTTCGCCAACATTCTTATCTGTCAGATATTGCTTTAGGGGTGGTTTGCGGATTAGGTATTTATGGCTATGAAGCTGCATTGTGCCGTGCGATACAATATATTAATAAGAATGACCATTATCTAAAATAGCAATGGTGGTCACATCATATACATATGGGTTCATAATTATGGATTTACGCAAATTAAAAAAATTAATCGATCTGGTAGAAGAATCAGGTATTGCTGAAATTGAAGTAACCGAGGGTGAGGAAAAAGTCCGTATTACCCGCACGACAAATGTTGCCCAACCTGTATATCATTCAGCTCCGATTCAACCACAGGCTGCGGCCACTGCTCCAGCAAATAGTAATGTTGCTAATAATGCTGAACCAACAACTGCTACACCAAGTGTAAATTTAGATAAGGCATTCAAATCGCCGATGGTAGGTACTTTTTACCGTGCGGCTAGCCCAACATCTGCGCCATTTGTGGAAGTGGGTCAGACTGTCAATGCCGGTGATACCTTATGCATTATTGAAGCAATGAAACTGATGAATGAAATTGAAGCAGACAGCAGCGGGGTAGTTAAAGAAATTCTGGTATCTAATGCTCAGCCGGTAGAGTATGGTGAACCTTTGTTTATAATCGAGTAACGGGCAGTACCTATTTTTATTTCCCGCTCTTTTAAAGGTATTGCTCTATGATAAAAAAAATTCTTATTGCCAATCGTGGCGAAATTGCCTTACGTATCCTACGCGCCTGCCATGAAATGGGTATAGCGACTGTTGCGGTGCACTCGGAAGCAGACAGCGAAGCTTTGCATGTCAAGCTCGCCAATGAATCTGTTTGCATCGGACCAGCCAGCTCAGCTCAAAGTTATCTGAATATACCGGCTTTGATTTCTGCAGCGGAAGTGACTGATGCTGATGCCATTCATCCTGGCTACGGATTTTTGGCAGAAAATGATGATTTTGCTGAAAAAGTCGAAGAATCCGGTTTTGTATTTATTGGCCCCCGTCCTGAAACTATTCGCCAGATGGGTGACAAAGTTCAAGCCAAAGCAGCTATGAAAGCTGCTGGTGTGCCTTGCGTGCCCGGTTCAGATGGCGCTTTACCCGAAGACCAAGCGGAAATTCAGCGTATTGGGGAAGAAGTGGGTTATCCGGTGATCATCAAAGCTTCTGGCGGTGGTGGTGGTCGCGGTATGCGCGTTGTGGAAAGGGCAGAAGATCTGTTGACTGCAGTTGAAATGACTCGCACGGAAGCTGGTGCCGCTTTTGGCAATCCTGAAGTGTATATGGAACGCTATCTGCAAAAACCGCGCCATATTGAAGTACAAATATTATGTGATGAGCATGGAAATGCTATTTATCTGGGTGAGCGAGACTGCTCCATGCAACGTCGTCATCAGAAAGTTATTGAAGAAGCACCAGCCCCATTCATTACTGAAAAAGAACGCAAACAGATTGGTGAAGCTTGTGTTGCTGCCTGTAAGCGTATCAATTATCGTGGTGCTGGTACTTTTGAATTTTTGTATGAAGACGGAGAATTTTTCTTTATTGAGATGAATACTCGAGTACAGGTAGAGCATGCGATTACTGAATTGGTAACCGGTGTGGATATTGTACAGGAACAAATCCGGGTTGCCTCAGGACTGCCTCTGTCTTATAGCCAGAAAGATATTCACTTACATGGACATGCATTTGAATGTCGAATTAATGCGGAAGATCCCTATACATTCGTACCAAGTCCCGGTTTAATTGCCAGCTGTCATCAGCCCGGTGGCAATGGCGTGCGTATTGATAGTCATATATATCAAGGTTACACTGTTCCGCCCTACTATGACAGTATGATTGGTAAAGTCTGTACTCTCGGACGCGATCGCAATGAAGCCATTGCAAAAATGCGTGTTGCTCTTAATGAATTAGCCATTACTGGTATTAAAACCAATACTAATTTGCATAGAGATATTTTCGTCGATGCTGGTTTTATTAAAGGAGGAGAAAGTATCCATTATCTGGAACAATGGTTACAAAAACACAAAGAAAGGGAAAAATAATTTACAATAGGTACTCATTGCGCCTTAAATTTTCAGGCAGCCGCAATGGCTGCCTTAAGTTTTTATAAAATATATCATTACGGTGTTAAAAGAAATTATGCATTACCAACAAGTTGTCATTACGGTACCACAGGATCAGGTAGATATTTTATCCGATGCGCTGATTGAGCACGGTGCACTCAGTACAGCTATAGAAGACGCTAATGCTGGCAAAGAAAATGAGCAGCCAATTTTTGGTGAACCAAATATGCCTACCGATAAAGTATGGCAACAAAACAATATTGTCGCGCTTTTTGATGAAAAAGCCGATATCGATAAGTTAGTAAAACAGGCGGCACAAGCTTGTGCCATTGCTGTTCCTTCGTATTTCTTGGAATCTGTTCCGGAACAGGACTGGGTACGGTTAACTCAATCTCAATTTGAACCTATTCAGATATCTACCAGATTGTGGATTACACCTTCATGGCACACTATCCCGAATTCAACTGGTGTTATTAATCTGCAACTAGATCCGGGACTGGCTTTTGGCACTGGAAGCCACCCTACAACCCATTTGTGCCTACAGTGGCTGGATCAAAATATACATGGTGGTGAAAAAATACTTGACTATGGCTGTGGTTCAGGCATTCTTACAATAGCCGCGCTAAAATTAGGTGCAGAAAGTGCAACAGGGGTAGATATTGATCAGCAGGCTATCCGTGCTAGTCTGGATAATGCGATCAAGAATCAAGTTCAGGCACGGTTTTTTCTACCTGATGATCTGCCTGCAGACGAAAAATTTGATATTGTTATGGCCAATATTTTGGCCAATCCATTACGTCTGCTAGCGCAGATGTTGGCCGAACGTACCCATACTGGTGGCCAAATCGTTCTATCAGGTATTTTGGCTGAGCAAGCTGAAGAACTTAGCAGTATTTATGCACAGTGGTTTGACTTGAATCAGCCGATGATGGATGATGGCTGGGTATGTATAAGCGGTATAAAGAGAGCATAATCCTAATGGCTGATTTATACTTGTGAGTTTTTTTAGATAGGCTGAATCCTGTTCTGTAAACTTGATCATGCTAACAGAGCAGTGTTAACACTTTATTTAACATAAAAATTAGCTATAAATAATTATGACTAAGATGATTACTGTAATCTGTCCTAAATGCCACGGGGAAAATTCTGTTGCTTCACCACCTCCCTCCAGTGGCAGCCGTGTGGAATGCCGTCAGTGTCAGCATCAGTTTACGGTTGTATCTAAAGCGGTTAGCAATAAACAAGCAGCAATGGCAAATCAAAGCAAGGTTGAAGAAAATCATACTGCAAAGGCTAATTCATCAACCAATGCGGCTGAAGTAATGGAGATGCTGTCACATGCACTGAATACGAATCAAAATATACCTGGCAAACGTCAAGTAAAAAAATCACCTGAACACTCCAATAATACAGTGCAATCATCAAATAAAAATTCTGCTGATAAATGTCCGAATCTGAACACTCTGTTAAATCCATCCAGCAGAAGAATTGAGATTCCTATGCCGAATGAGCCACAAGCGGAAGCATTGAGACAGGCCAATTTACAAGCAACGCTGGCTAATAATGAACTGTTGCAGAATATCAATTCAACTTCTCCTCTAATCAATACACCTCAAAATAACAATACACCGATACCTTTACCGGAAGGTGGTGCCACTAATATTGAGATGAACGGCAATATTGGCAATCTTAATAATCTTGTTTTTACTCTACTACCGGGGGAATCGCAACGACAGGCAGATGTACCTTTATTGTTGAATGATGCTATTGAAAAAACCGATGCTATCCATGCTAAAACTGAATTTCTGCACCATCAACAAGATAAACTTTCGAAAGAATTTAATTGGACTCTGGCTTCTATTGTTGCGTTAACAGTATTGATTATGCAGTTATTTTATTTGATGGCAGTTAGATAAATACAGCAATGATTGTTCGTTTACTCCTTTTTTTATGTCATGGATTATAATTTGTTTTGAGGTATATCTAAGTAATACAGTAATATGTAAGAAAACTCTGCGTTATTTACACTTGATGATGAAATTAATTCTCTCAATCTCATAAGGTGTTTTACCTGAAATCGTTTTATGCAGTTTGACCATATTGTCATGGTTAATTTGGTGCCTAAGCTTTTGCTTTCTGTCTTTTGTATCCCAGAAGGTTTGCTGTTTGGACCGCCTCTGCATTAAAGTGCGATACACATATTTATGATTCCATTTATAGCCGAGCTTTCTGATGCGATTGAAATATTTGGGAAAGCCGCAGCGTCAATGTTTGTCAGTGATTGTACTTAGTACCGACACCATCATTGAATCATCCTGTAACTTGGGTTGATAATAGTAAACACAGCGGCTTAGGCCAACAATAGATTAATTCACTGTAATAATAGAGTGACTTTCTTGTAACTCTAGAGCCTAGGCTTTATGTTCATTAGTCGGCACTAGAGCTTTTTTATGATTTGCGCCTAAAGCTGGGATTTTAAACTCAGTTCAGCAAATATCTGCTTAAGCTTACGATTTTCAGCTTCCAGTTGCTTTAGGCGTTTGCTATCCGAGGCTTCCATACCACCGTATTGATCGCGCCATTGATAAAAAGTTGAATTCTCCATACCATATTGACGGCAAATTTTTAATGGGAGTAGTAACTTCAAATTCTTATAAAATAGATATGAATTGATATGGTGTTATTTATTTGATGTTTAAATCCTCTATAAGTTTATAAAGAGAATTTGCTACTTTTATGCAGTACTATTTTTGAGGATAGTTACAACCATTATTCTGATATTCACGTCGACGACTGAAATTAATATATTCAATGATAGAAAAATATTGAGCTAATGCATGGTTAATCGAAATTGTACCAAGCTAAATTAAGATTAATCTGGATAAATACTCGTATAAAGCTCACGTGAAGATCGTCAAAACCGACGAATCAATATTCTCTGATGTTTTGTTTATTTTAAATAACGGTAAACGCTTGGAGTCGCTATGCCATATTTCACCCGGATCGGTTTTGTTAAGGTATTTAGTTTGTTATGTTAATTTATTCTGTATGAATTTCTACGTTAATCCGACGTTAAATGGTGCAGTTCATGGTTTTGTCAGGTTTGTTCTGACTGCCTACGCGGATGAATAGCTTTAACCTGGCTTGTTTAATACCTTTAGATGTTCGGATTATTGAGTATAAGGTGTTTAGCCAAACGGTGACGGTTATTTGTCTATGTGATGGAATAGTCATATCTGTTACCTGTAATAAGGCGAGAGTTTTATTTGTGTAGTTATTAATCATGGTCTCTCTAATTTTTGTAAATAAAGCGAGAATTTGTTATATACAATAATATCTATAAGCTACAGATACTTTACGGATTATTTGACTCGATAAACTTTATTGTTTTGTGCTATTGATAAATAGCATAATTTACAGGATGATAAAAATTTTCTGTTATGAACAAATTGGTTTTTTTTGCAGTTAACAAATTAAAACTTTGCTTTACTTATGTGTGATTGATAATATTTTTCAACTATATTTTTTGAAATATAGCTTGTTTCATCAACAGGTAAATATTTTTGTTATAGAAAATTTTTAGCTCATTTATAAACAATGTAGAATAGCAATCGTTTTGATACTTCTAGTCTATATCCAGTTTTCTAGCCAAAAAACTATTCTAAGTATTTCACCCTTATCAATAACCGCAAAGTGGAAAAATCTTTTACAATCTCTCTGTTATTTGTATTACCTAAGGAAGCGATATGACTCACATGGTACATTGTATCAAACTGGGCAAAGAAGCGCCCGGATTGAAATTTCCGCCTTTACCAAATGAATTGGGCAAGCGTATTTATAATAACGTATCTCAAGAAGCATGGGATGGCTGGTTACGTTATCAAACTATGATTATTAATGAAAATCGTCTTAGTCTGGCCGATCCTCGTGCTCGTGAGTATATTAGTCAGCAAATGGAAAGTTATTTTTTTGGTGAGGGTGCTGATCAAGTCAGTGGCTACACTCCGCAAGAAGATTAATTCTCATAGGCTGTTCTATTTATGCAAAAGAACAGCCTTTGTATAAGCAATTGGGAATTCTAGATCTTATGGTTATTCAGCTCATCAAAAGTGATTTATTCCGCTACTGTGGCCGTATCTGTTTTAGTGCATTTGTTAAACAGTACCTTTGCAACCGCGGCTTTAGATTTACTTTCTGGCTAAGATTAGCCTCAGCACCAAACTGGTGGCATAAATTAGTATTTCCGATGTATGTCTGGCAGAAACGCAGAAGCGGCATTATTATCAGTCCAGGCACACGTATCGGCTATGGTCTATATATCGGCCATGGTGGTCCGTTGATTATCAACGGCACTGCTCAGCTTGGTAATAATGTCAATTTATCACCGTATACCGTAATAGGTGCTAACATTGGCAATGCGGCAACCATTGGCAATAATGTCTATATCGGTCCTAATTGTAATATTATTGAAAATGTTTGTATTGGCGATAATGTCACTATTGGTGCCGGCAGCGTTGTTACCAAGGATATTCCTGTTAATGCCACTGCAGCAGGCAATTATGCTAAAGTATTGAATTACCAAAATCCTTGTAAGTTTATTCAAAATCCCTGGTCATTTTAAAAGCCAATAGAACTTGACCGGTAGCCAGAATAGTGACAATGTAATACCCTTAAAATTAACTGACCAATACTGACACACAAAAACAGTCAAAAGGTATTTATTATGTCTGCATTGCAATCACGTTTACTTTGCCGAGAACTGAGCCAACTGGCCTTTAACCGTCGTGTTCTGGCACAGGCTCAGGATGAGCAAATTCCCTTGCTTGAACGTCTACGCTTTTTATGTATTGTATCCTCAAATCTGGATGAGTTCTTTGAAGTACGCATGGCATGGTTGCGACGTACCAGACAACGTTCTCCTCAAACGCCTCTGGCGAATGGCGAACTTCCTGATACCGTTATAACCAATGTAACTAAAGAAGCACATTGCTTAATTGCGGAACAATATCGTTTATTCAACGATGTATTGATTCCGGCATTGCGAAGTGAAGGGATTTCTTTTTATCCACGCAGTTCATGGAACGAAAGACAGCAACAATGGGTTGAGGAATACTTCAAGAACGAATTACTGCCCATTCTGACGCCTATTGGTCTAGACCCGTCCCATCCTTTCCCACGCCTACTGAATAAATCACTCAATTTCGCAGTTGAACTTGAAGGTAAAGATGCTTTTGGCCGTATTGGTGGGATGGCTATCGTGCAGGCGCCACGCATTTTGCCTCGGGTTCTAAAAATGCCAAAAGAAATCTGCAATGGTCACGATGGTTTTGTGTTTCTCTCGTCAATCTTACACGCACATGTGCATACGCTGTTTACTGGAATGAATGTCAAAGGTTGTTATCAATTCCGTCTAACCCGAGACAGTGAATTAAGCGTAGATGAAGATCTAGAAAATCTTGGCGTTGCCATCGCCGGAGAATTACAGGATCGACAATATGGCGATGGGGTCAGACTGGAAGTTGCGGACAACTGTCCAGAGCATGTTTACAACTTTTTATTAAGTCAATTTCACCTCAGTGTGGATGAACTTTATCGTGTTAATGGACCGGTCAATTTAGTTCGTTTAATGGCTGTTCCAGATATAATTGATCGAAATGATTTGAAATTTAAACAGTTCACACCCGGTACACCATCCATACTGAATAAAAACCATAATTTATTCGATGTTATACAACAAGAAGATATACTTTTATACCATCCTTATCAGTCTTTTGAACCAACCGTTCGCCTGATCCAACAAGCGGCAGAAGATCCTGAAGTTATTGCTATTAAAATGACGATTTATCGTACTGGTAGCAGCTCGGATCTGGTTAAAGCATTGATGAAAGCTGCATTGGCTGGTAAGCAAGTCACTGTGGTAGTCGAACTGATGGCTCGCTTTGATGAAGAAACTAACCTTAATTGGGCCAGTCAGCTGGAGGCCGTCGGTGCACATGTGGTATACGGGGTTTTCGGTTATAAGATCCATGCAAAAATGGCCTTGATTGTGCGGCGTGAACAAGGCAAACTAAAACGCTATGCTCACATCAGTACAGGCAATTATCATCAGGGAACCAGTCGTATTTACACTGATCTAGGTCTAATGACCTGTGATGCCGATATTACTGGTGATATTAATACTGTCTTTATGGAAATTACTGGTCTAGGGCAACCGAATAATTTGCATAAAATCGCCCAAAGCCCTTTTACCCTACATAAAATGCTGCTTGACTGTATTGCTGGTGAAATTGAACATGCTAAGGCAGGGAAACCTGCTCGCATCATCGCAAAAATGAACGCTTTAGTTGAGCCAACAATAATCGAAGCATTATATGAAGCCAGTCAAGCCGGGGTGCAAATTGAACTGATTGTACGGGGTATGTGTGTACTGCGCCCGGGCGTCAAAGGTTTATCTGAAAATATTAGAGTTCGCTCGATAGTGGGTCGCTTGCTTGAACATGCACGTGTATTCTGTTTTACCAACGGCGGACAGAGTAAAGTATGGATTTCCAGTGCCGACTGGATGGGGCGCAATTTATTCAGGCGCGTTGAAATTTGCACTCCAATTGAAACAAAAGATCTGAAACATCGTATAATGAAAGAAGCCCTTTTACTTGCCCTCTCGGATAACCAATGTGCTTGGATGATGCAATCCAATGGAGAATATCAACGCATCAAACGCACGGGCTCAGAAGCACCTTCAAATATGCAGCAAACCCTTATTGAGCGTTATAGCCAGCAATAAATCTGTCATTATTTGTTTAGTGTGTCTGAACAAAATGAAAACAACAAAAGTTTAATGCCATTGCCATGGCAAAAAGCAAGGTTATCCAATTGGATACCTTGCTTTTCGTCTAATTAATAACAACTGTATGTAAATTATTGGTGACCGGTACTGCCAAAACCACCTTCGCCACGATCACTTTGCACAAAATCATCCACAACAGTAAAGGCAGCCTGCATTACTGGAACAATGATCATTTGCGCAATTCGTGCTAATGGATCGATTACAAATTCTTGCTGACTACGATTCCACAAAGACACCTTCAGTTCACCCTGATAATCCGAGTCAATCAACCCCACCAGATTACCTAATACAATACCATTTTTATGTCCCAGGCCTGATCGGGGCAGAATCATCGCCGCATACTTTGGATCAGCCAGATATACTGCTAGTCCTGTTGGCACCAGATAACATTCCCCTGGCTGCAAGGTGACTGACTTCTCTATGCATGCACGCAAATCCAGCCCCGCTGAACCTGGCGTAGCATATTGTGGTAATTGATCTGCCATCAGCGGATGAAGAATTTTTATTTGTACAGATAATTCGGAATTACTCATATATCTTCTTTTTCATTCATTAATTAAAAAACATTTCCTATAAATATATATAACCGTTGATAATGATCATACAGAAGTATGCAGCAACTGCACCAAACGTTTGACAATAGCTGCTGCCGTATCATCTTTACTCATTTGTGGTAAAGCGATTTCCTGTTCATCATCCAGCAAAATTACTTGATTGGTGCTTTTACCCATTGCTTGATCTACTTGATTGGCAACCATTAATGCTACCCCTTTCTTTTGCCGCTTAGCTCTGGCGTATTCCAGCACATGTTCACTTTCTGCCGCAAAACCGACACAGAAAGGCGCATCAGGTAGACGTGCCACTGAGGCGAGAATATCTTTATTTTCCGTCAACTCAATCATTGGGACAACTTGATTATCCTGCTTTTTCAGCTTCTGTTCACTGCGATTTTTCACCTTATAATCAGCAACTGCTGCTACGGATATAAACACATCTTGCTGCTTGATCAATCGGTGTACTGCCGCATACATCGCATCACCACTGCTAGCCTGCTCACGGTAAGCCAGACCAACAGGTATTTCTGTTTGCAACTGGCCATAAATGAACGACACTGACGCCCCTACTGCTCGACAGGCACGAGCCAGAGCTATACCCATCTGACCACTGGAAATATTTGTGATGCCACGTACCGGATCAATTGCCTCGAAAGTCGCCCCTGCTGTAATTAGAATTCGTTTACCCTCAAGAAGAGAAGGTGTCCAAACATCAGTCAAAAGATCTGCTAATTGTGATGCCTCCAGCATCCGCCCACTACCTACTTCGCCACAGGCTTGCTCACCAATAACAGGTCCTAAAATCGTTACCTGATCACGACGCAACAAATCCAGATTACGTTGATTAGCTGGATTATTCCACATTTGTACATTCATTGCCGGCGCTACAGCCAGCGGACAGGTTCGGGCAGCAACTAAAGTGGTCAATAGATTATCTGCTGTACCATGCGCAATTTTGGCCAGTGTATTAGCAGAAGCAGGTGCAATCAGCATAACATCAGCTTGACGAGAAAGATTGATATGTGCCATTCCATTACCACTACTGGCATCATAAGTATCCAAACAAACAGGTTCGCCACTAAGTGCCTGAAATGTGGTCGGGCTGACAAAGTCTGTAGCGGCCTGAGTCATAATAACATTGACCTGATGACCAGCCTTTTTTAGTAAACGCACCAATTCACAGCTTTTATATGCTGCAATACCGCCGCTAATGCCAAGTACTATCCTTTTGTTCACATTTACCTCATTCATCACACTCAGTTTGACTATCATTTATCCGATAAACAGTTCAAATTACTTATTTATTGTGACAAATGAGTGATCAGACTAAGTAAATTTATTTATCTATATCAAAAATATGGTTACTTTATTCAAACATCAAGTTTTCAGCACTATAATACAACACTCATTTACAGCATTCTAAACACAGTCTGTAACTTGCCCTTTTCACTTAGATAATCCATCAATTTATTGCGTTATTTTGTCATAACAAAATTTAATCTAAGTAATGTTACTTCACTAAATTATTGTTTATATGCAAAGATTTTCCCAATGTATGGAATTTTAATGTATTAACGCTTAAATTTCATTGCTCGATACAAAATGCTTGCATACAATGCACCCTCTTAAGGCAGGAGCAGACTTGTTTTTGCATCGTTCTTTATACACCACAGAACATTTGCATATGCACTGCATTGGCTGGAACGATTATTTTGGAGCACCCTATCATGAGCGAAAACTCACCTACCAAGCCAAATGTTGATCAGGCACATTACCTACAGATCAAAGACATTGTTAAAACTTTCGGCGATAACTATGCCGTAGATCATGTCACCCTAAATATTGAGAAAAATGAAATATTTGCATTGCTTGGAAGCTCTGGTAGCGGCAAATCTACATTGTTGCGTATACTGGCTGGTATGGAAACACCTTCTCAAGGTCAAATAATTCTGGATGGTGAGGATATCACTAAACTACAGCCTTATGATCGTCCAATCAATATGATGTTTCAGAGTTACGCTTTATTTCCACACATGACTGTGGAACAGAATATCGCGTTCGGACTAAAACAAGACAAGCTACCTAAAGATGAAATTGCGGCCCGCGTTGAAGAAATGTTGCGTCTAGTGCAAATGACTAAATATGCTAAACGTAAACCACATCAGCTATCCGGAGGGCAACAACAACGCGTTGCCTTAGCTCGGAGTCTGGCTAAACGACCAAAACTACTGTTATTGGATGAACCTTTAGGTGCACTGGATAAAAAGTTGCGCCAACAAACACAGCTTGAGTTAGTCAACACCCTCGAAAAGGTAGGAGCAACTTGTATCATGGTTACACATGATCAGGAAGAAGCCATGACTATGGCTTCCCGTATTGCGATCATGTCAGACGGTCAACTAATGCAGGTTGGTACCCCATCTGATATCTATGACTATCCCAACAGTCGCTTCACCGCCGAATTCATGGGTGAAACTAATATCTTATCCGGTATAGTAACTGAAGACGGCTCTGACCATACCGTTATTCACTGCTCTGACATAGAACAACTTGTTTATCTAGGACATGGCATTAGTGGCCCAGAAGATCAGTATATCTGGCTGTCTATTCGTCCGGAAGACATTAATATCTATCGTATACAACCACAACAGGAATATAACTGGTCTGTTGGTATAGTTAAAGAAATTGCCTATCTAGGTAGCTTTGGGATTTTTCACATCCAGCTGCCTTCTGGGAAAATCATCAAAAGTCAGGTTTTGTCATCTTATTGGGAACAAAACAACATACCTATGCCTACGTGGGAAGAAAAAGTTTACATCAGCTGGCCAGACGATCAAGCCAGCCCACTGACATATTAATGGCATTGAGGGCTTTATTATGAACTGGTTTAAACGTCTGCATGGACTGCGTCCGACACAGGGGCTGGTGGTATCGATTCCCTATATTTGGCTTATCCTGCTGTTTCTTGTACCATTTTTTATTGTACTTAAAATCAGCTTTTCTCAACAAGATGTTGCCATTCCACCATACACTCCGTTATATGAAGCTGATATGGATATGGGTAGAATCAATATAATGATCAGCTATCAGAATTATGCTGATATTTTTAACGATTTCTGGCACTCACTTGGTCAAATGCTGATAGGGCGTCCCGGTAATAATATTTACCTACTAGCCTATTGGTTATCCATAAAAAATGCATTTATTACCACAATTATCTGTCTGCTGGTCGGCTATCCAATCGCCTACACTATTTCTCGCACTCCGGAGAAATATCGTAATGGCCTGTTACTAACCATTATGCTGCCATTCTGGACTTCATTTTTATTACGTGTATATGCGTGGATAAGCCTGCTAGGACGAAATGGTATTATTAATACTTATCTGCTCAAATGGGGAATTATTCAGAATCCACTCGATATGTTCTATAACAATTTTTCTTTAATTCTGGTAATGGTCTATGCCTATCTACCATTTATGATACTGCCACTATATACCCAATTGGTGAAATTGGATAATCGCTATCTTGAGGCAGCCGCTGATTTAGGCGCAGGCCCAATTAAAACCTTTTGTGCGGTTACTCTACCCTTATCCAAAGCCGGCATTATTTCAGGCTCCATGCTCGTATTTATACCCGCCATAGGTGAATTTGTTATTCCTGAACTGGTTGGCGGTACAGAAAACCAGATGATCGGTAAAGTATTATGGCAGACATTCTTTAATGAAAATAACTGGCCATTGGCATCGGCTTTAGCAATCATCATGGTTATATTATTGGTTATTCCCATCACCTTGTACCATCGTTTTGAAAATCGTGAGATTGAAAAAGGAAGCGAACATGCATAATCAAAAATCCTCATGGTTTACGAAAGGCACGCTGTTATTAGGATTAGTTTTTCTTTATATACCCCTAGTGGTTTTGATTATTTATTCTTTCAACAGCTCGCGACTGGTAACCATTTGGGGCGGATTTTCTACTCAATGGTATAGCAAACTGCTGCATAATGAACAAATACTGGATGCCGTCTGGCTATCAATTCGCATTGCGCTCTGTTCGGCGGCCGCTGCTGTTATTCTTGGCACACTGGCTGGTTATGCACTGGCTCGCATAAAACGCTTTCGCGGCAGTACATTATTTACCGGTATGGTTTCCGCACCAATGGTTATGCCAGACATTATTACCGGCTTATCTATGTTGCTGTTGATTATTCAGGTACAGATGTTTTTACAAAATAGTGCTATAGATGTACTGTATTTCGAGCGTGGATTTTTTACCATCTGGCTAGGACATACAACCTTATGCATGGCCTATGTCACCGTTATCATCAGATCACGTTTAACAGAATTAGATCAGTCACTTGAAGAAGCAGCCAAAGATTTAGGTGCACGCCCGTTAAAAGTTTTCTTTTTAATTACGTTACCTTCCATTGCGCCAGCCCTAGCATCCGGTTTTTTGTTATCAATCACTCTTTCACTGGATGATCTAGTAATCGCTTCATTCTTATCAGGTCCAGGCTCTTCAACATTGCCCATGATTATATTCTCCAAAATCAAACTTGGACTGGATCCGCAGATGAATGTTCTGGCAACCATTATCATTACATTGGTCGGTACATTAGCTGTTGGCATCAACTACTTCATGATGTGTCAAAATACCCGACGCGGACGTGAAATGGTTGAGGCCTATCACCAAAACCAATAAATGTACAACAATATTTAATTTCCCATTGAAACTAAACTGGTAACGATCTCTTACAGATAAAAGCCAGTTTATTTTTATTAATTTATTTATAACATCGCAAATTGTATACTACTGATTTGTGCTTAGATGAAGCATCTCATAAAATATTTTGTTGCAGATATCATCAGCCTACATATTTTTAATAAATTTTGATATTATTCAGAATAATTATATTTTGGATAATAGCCGTACCTCATTAAAAGAAACATACACATCCTTTATATAGCTAAACAGAGTAATTTTCATCTAGTATAGTACAATCAATCTTTTTATTTAAGTCATCAACTAATTACAGTGCACATGTCAGAACCCGTTAATTCTCCTTTTTATCTGCAAGCTCTCAAGCAGTGTTTGAGTAAGCAAACCAAGTTAATGCAAAAACATTCATTATCAAATGGGCAAACGGTTTGGGTACGACGAGCTGGGGCACGCAACAGTATCTGGCGCTATCGCTTGATGAAGGTTGCACAGAAAATTAGTGGGATACATATGCTTCAACCTGTTCCCAACCTAGGTGGCATCACTTCCTTGCAAACGGAAGCGCAACGGTTGCAAGAATTAGCACGAGCAGGTATTTATGTACCGAAAATATTGGCACAACAAGATAATGCTAATATGATCAGTGATATAGGTAAAAATAATCTTGAAAAAGAATGGTGGCTTTGCCATAACGAACATAAAATTTTGCTGCAACGCTGGCAACTTGGTCTCAATGCGATTGCTAATGTACATCAACATCAGCAATACCTGAGCGAATCGTTTGCCCGCAACATGATATTTGTTAACGATAGTCTCATCGGCTTTATTGACTTTGAAGATGATCCATTGTCAGCAATGTCACTACCCCAATGCCATGCTCGCGATTTTCTTTGTTATCTGCATTCAGGAGCTCTGCTAATGACTGAATTCGGCGTAAGCGCGGAAGCTCGCGAACTTTGGCATAACCTCATTGCTCTGCAACCTGAGGCAATCCAATCAATTATCCATACCAGCCTGCATAAAATTCGCTGGATGCGTCGTCTTACCGCCCAATTCTATGGCAAAGATACACTGAAGCTCGCCGCTATGGCCAATTTTACCTGATCTGTCCTCAATGGTCAGCTAAAGTGAACGACTAAGACCTAATTTTTAATCATAAAAAACCAAGCTGCTTTCTATTGAAAGCAGCTTACCAAGCTTGTTTCAGGTAACTAACCTATAGCTTTTTGACAACTCAACACAATCTCGTGCAGTACCCAAGGCTGAACCAATTGGATGTGTTTATGCTCAACCTTGATCAGTCCTTCCTGTTGAAATTTTGATAAAGTACGGCTGACTGTTTCCAGCTTCAGACCAAGATAACTGCCGATTTCCTCACGCGACATACGCAAAATAAAATCATTGGCAGCAAAACCTCGATAATTTAGTCGTTGCGATAGATTAACTAGAAAAGCCGCCAATCTTTCCTCCGCGCGCATATTACCCAGCATGAGCATGATTTCCTGATTACGCACAATCTCACGACTCATTAGTTTATAAAAATGCGTTTGTATCGAAGGAATCAGGGTACCGGCCTGTTCAAGATGGATAAAAGGCAGTTCACACACTTCACTATCTTCCAAAGCAACTGCATCACAACTGTGATGATTGTTACAAATTCCATCCAGCCCTAGAAGTTCACCAGACATAAAAAATCCAGTTACCTGATCCCGCCCATCCTGACTATTAACTATCGTTTTAAAAAAGCCTGTACGCACAGCGAATATAGACCTAAAAGATTCTCCAGCTCGAAAAAGATACTCTCCCTTTTTCAAGCGTCTGCTATGACGAATAACACTATTTAGTTCATCTAACTCTTTATCTTTCAGAATTACAGGCATACACAGTACATGGAAAGAACATTTTTCACATAAATTTTGTACTATTTCACTCTGTTTGTGTATTTTTATCATAATATTTGTCTAATTTTTTCACCGAATAATTGTCAGCTACGCACTTCCTTGATATTCTAATCTATATCAATTCTATATTGTAAAATGACTGACATCAGCAAAGTATATTGAATTTTCTATTCAACCCTGATTTAATAGAAAGAAAGTATTTTCTGAAGTTACAGCTAAAAGCCCCAATATCTTATTCTAACACAAATAACTATTATTCTGCCCCTTAAACACCCTCATTCAAACAAAGAATATCTGTAACGCCTGATGAAAACACCTAGATTTGCCATTGAATTTGACCGCGCACTAATTGCATCGCTGCCTTCCTTGGGTCCTCGCTATACTTCCTACCCGACTGCGGATCGTTTTTATTCTGAATTTGGAGCCAGTGAACTACAAGCTGCATTGCATCAACATATAGGCAATAAGCCCATATCACTGTATATACATATCCCCTTTTGCAATACCATTTGCTATTACTGCGGCTGCAATAAAATCATTACCAAAGACATTAGTCGGGCAGATCGTTATATCCAGTATCTGGATAAGGAAATGGCTTTATTAGCAGAAAATTGGATTGGCAAACCAGTACTGGCACAGCTACATTTCGGTGGCGGTACGCCCACTTTCCTTAACACCGCGCAGTTAAGCCATATCTTTACTAGTATCAGCCGTTACTTCACCCTGACAGATAGCGGCGAATACTCAATTGAAGTTGATCCTCGTAACGTAACAGAGCAGACAGTTGCCTTTCTCGGAAAATTAGGCTTTAACCGCATGAGTATCGGCATTCAGGATTTTAATCCAACGGTACAGAAAGCGGTAAACCGTGTGCAAAGCAAAGCTGAAACCCGCAACGTTATTGAAGCAGCACGCCGCAGTGGTTTTCATTCGATCAGTGTTGATTTAATTTATGGTCTTCCCCATCAGACTGAAGAGTCTATGCAGGAAACCCTGCAACATATATCGGATCTACAACCTGATCGCATAGCGATGTATCATTATGCACATCTTCCGCACTTATTTAAACCGCAACGACGCATCGATACAGCAGCAATACCAGACAGCAGTACCAAACTGGATATATTACAAAATACCATTCATTATCTGCTGGAAAATGATTACATCTTTATTGGTATGGATCATTTTGCCAAGCCGGAGGATGAACTGGCCATAGCACTGAAAGAAAACCGTTTACAACGGAATTTTCAAGGATATTCAACCCATGCTGATTGCGATATGATTGCCATAGGTGTATCCAGTATTGGTAAAATTGCTGATATCTACAGTCAGAATGAAAAAAATCTGCCATCATACTATCAGGCACTTGATGAAAATCGTCTGCCTATACTGCGTGGTTATCAGCTTAACGACGACGACTTATTACGTCGACGCATCATTCAGGATCTGATGTGCCATTTCGAACTCAAGTATGCTGATTATTCCACTATACTGCAACAATCCTTTCAGCATCACTTTACAACCGAACTCGCCGACCTTAAGCAATTGGCAGAACTGGGATTATTGCAGCTAGACGAACATGGAATGCTAGTAACGCCAAAAGGACGGCTGCTGATTCGCAATATTGCTATGGTATTTGATCATTACTTGCGCCAGAAACAAACTGATGCCCATTATTCGCGTACACTATAACCAGACTACCGCTGTGATAAAGTTTATTAGAAAAACAATAAAATGTGACAACAAAGATCATAAACCTACTACATCGATTACTTAATTAAGCACATTATTTGGTCGATCTATAGGTGGGCATATGCATGTGATGCCCGCCCTAATAACCATTCAAGATATAAAATAAGTTATCTTTAGATCATGCTTATTATGCAAAAATAAAGTGACATAAATATATTGGCTTTTTTATATGTGCGATCATACACAATCAACAAAAAACTAATTAATCAATACATTAATAACAAAGATAATATATTAAGCTAAAGCTTATCTTTTTAATGGCGTAAAACTAATCTAAAAGCGCATACAATAAATATTTAAAATTTTCAA
This sequence comes from Snodgrassella sp., assembly GCA_024103515.1. GTDB lineage: Bacteria > Pseudomonadota > Gammaproteobacteria > Burkholderiales > Neisseriaceae > Snodgrassella. Next base: position 20,698 of record JAGGIK010000004.1, read on the forward strand.
ATGATTGATAAGGCTAAAGTTTGTGTCAATTTTGATTCAATTCAATCATAAATCAGAAAAGTATACGTTTTCATTATTCACATTTGATGATTAAACAATAATCATAATTTTTAGCAAAAAACAAGGTACTCGATCTCGGAAAATTTAGTTTCAAAATATTACAAATTATTTATGGCCAATTGCTATATTCTTTTGGTTTCATTACGAGTAAAATAGTCTGTAAAAAATCATGACACACAAAAAAATTCTTATTAAAATAACTAAGACAAATAACATCACTAAATTATCTGCCCGTAGTCCATAAATAACCCTTGTCTTGATCCAAATATAATACTGGCCAATGCAATTAACCTGTTGTGCAACAAATAAATTTTTAATCAGGTGTTAAAGTAATAGTATCTAAAATTTGCCCTCTCCCCTAATCATTACAGTAAAATAATTGGCTGCTAAAAATAACTGATGTAGCCTAATCCATTTGTATAATTTCCCCGTTGATTAAATTTTTTATTCTATATTAATATTTATATCAAAATACTTGGATAAATTAACCATAAATATTTGTTTCTTAAAATGTCTCACACTCTTAAAGAGCTGATTTTATTTTTAGATGAAACATTAACATAAGCATCATCACCTTCATTCCAGTAAATCAATACAAACAATACAATATCACCGCATAACGTCGTCACCTTCGCCAGATTGTGTGCTGATTTTAATGACTGAAAAGTAAGCCAGTTGCATCTAAAACTATCATTTGCGGTCATTTCATCATCACCATATTGTCACTAAGCAAAACCTGCACAATTGGAGCACAACCGCAATTGGTCACTGCTGTAACATTTCTTGATAACGGTTAATAAAGTGCCACGAAAATCTATTGCATAAACAGCATCCGCGACCCATGGTTTGTTTTATAAAAATTGTTCAAATTCACTTAACCAAACTATACGAACCAGCAGAGATAAAAGCTAGTAATGATTCTAGTCAAAGCAGATAAATGTTGCCCCTGCAAACAAACCACGATTACCGGCAACCATACTGCACCAAAATTCAAAGCAATACCAGCCGGCCCTCACCATAATGATCTTTATCAGACAGTATAAACACACTCCTGCCTAATAACACACCTCATAAAATTCATGGCTACCCTCGTTTCAGCATTCTCCACTATGCATAACATACATTGTTATGATCCTATTGTTCTGCTCATTTTTTCATCTTCGCAATCTTGAAAACCATATGCATCATCAACTTTTATTCCTGAAAATTACTTACAAGGCGCTGCCGTTCTATCATCACACCAACCTGCTGCACCCCGGCAAGTATGCCTGGTTTAACTACTCTAACCTTCACCGAAGAAGCTGGATAGCTCGTTAGAATAAGCTGTGCCACATATTCGGCCAATGTTTCTAACAATAAAAAAGACTGTTGCGCCAACGCAGTTCGAATATCTTCGGCCACCTGTGCATAATGAATCGTTGTCTCAATATCATCATTTAGTGTCGCCTGCTGAAAATCCGTGCATATATCAATATCCAGCACCAAACCCTGTTGCTGCTGGCGTTCCCACTCATATACTCCGATCAACGTCTCAACTTTCAAACCATATAAAAAGATAGTATCCATGTCCTACCTGCTCAGTTAAAATGTACACCTCAAAATTGTAGAAAAAAACACCTCTATGAGCACCTTCATTACCATTCTCGGCGCCTACCTACTTGGCTCACTGTCTTTTGCCGTTATCGTATCACGTTGTATGGGCATGCCTGACCCGCACAGTTATGGCTCTGGTAATCCCGGCGCCACCAATGTCTTACGCGCCGGTAGAAAAAGTGCCGCTGCTTTAACCCTGCTAGGAGATGCTTTAAAGGGCTGGATAGCAGTATGGCTCGCCTGCCGCTATCAGATAACTTGGCACCTAACTAACCATACTATTGCTATTGTAGCCGTATCTGTACTGCTGGGTCATATGTGGCCTGTATTTTTCAAATTTAAAGGTGGAAAAGGAGTAGCCACGGCACTAGGAGTGTTACTAGCACTTTCATGGCCTACTGCCTTAATTTGTACTGCTATATGGCTAATTATGGCCTTTGGCTTTAAAGTTTCGTCACTTGCAGCATTAATTGCCACCATCATCAGCCCTTTCGTGGCTTGGTGGTTTATACCACAACCCAGCTGGATCATATCAGTCATTGTTATCGATTTTCTGGTACTTTACCGACACAAAAGCAATATCTGCAAGCTGTTAAGTGGCAAAGAAAGTAAAATCGGCCAATCAGAATAAATTACAAAAAAGACAACTTAACCAAGTTGTCTTTTTGAATATCAGCAGGCATAAGGATAGCCACTTGAATCAAACATTCAACCCATTTTCATCCCTAATTTTTGTTTTCCTTAGCTGTTCTATCCCGACGTATTTCGGCTATCTTATTTTTAAAGAATAAAGAACGTCGACGTTTTTGACGCCAATAATACAATAAAACCAATGCTCCGAATGCTATGACGACATACAAACCAGCCTGAAACTGATGTACCTTACGCATTAACCAGTCTACATTTTCTGCACCATATTCACCTAGATAAACCCATACTGGAACCGAGATTAAGGCTGCCAGTGTATCCATAATAAGGAACTTTAAGATTGAAACATTACCACTAATGCCAGCAGTCAGAAAAATTGGGGCACGTAATCCAGGTAAAAATCGCCCAACAAATAAAACCCTATTACCATAGCGACTAAATTTATCTTGTACCTGAGCATAGCGTGCTGGTGTTAACAGTCGTTGCACAAACTTAAATCTTAAAATGCGATCGCCATATAATTTCCCTAAAACAAACATCAAACTATCGCCAACCAATACACCAGCCATACCCACAGCAAGCATAATATGAGCATTAGCATGTCCCAGGCCGGCTATCACTCCTCCAGCAACTAAAGTCACATCTTCTGGAATTGGAATTCCAAAACCACAGATGACCAGAACGAAAAATACTGCAGCATAGCCATATTGTGTAAAAAAAGCTTCTAGTAAAGCAAACATATCATGCCCGTCTTTCTATCATCTGAGTACCACTGCCTACCTGGCTAAACCAGTTAAAATCGTATTGGCAATCTTTTCAGCAGCACATTGGGCTACCTCCGCTTGCCTTGCTTCTACCATCACCCGTATCACTGGTTCCGTACCTGAAGGGCGCAATACCACCCGACCGCTGTCGCCTAGTTCAGCCATTACCTCATCAGCTACCGGATTCGCAATTGTGGCCCAATCCTGATCTTTATCAATCCTGACATTAATCATTGTTTGAGGTAAAGGCTGCCAGTCGGCCAGAATGCTGGCCAAATCCTGCTGTAAAACCTGCATTGCTGCAAAAACCTGCAAAGCAGCTATGATACCGTCACCCGTATTATGTTTATCAAGACAAACAATATGACCGGAAGCTTCACCGCCCAAATCCCAGTTACGCTGATGTAACTGCTCCAGCACGTATCGGTCACCAACCTTAGCACGAACAAAATCAATATTAGCTTGTTTAAAAGCCTGTTCCATAGCCAAATTAGTCATCACTGTGCCTACTACCCCACCATTGAGCGTGCCGGTATGCGCGCGGGCCTTGGCAATGACATAAATCAGGGAATCACCATCGTAGACCCGACCAATCTTATCAACCATCATCAGCCGGTCACCATCTCCATCCAAGGCGATACCATAATCAGCCTCATTTTGCAAAACTGCTGCCTGCAAAGATTTTATATACGTAGCGCCTACCTTATGATTTATATTATAGCCATCTGGTTTATCACCAATACAGACTACATCTGCACCTAATTCATGAAACACCTTTGGTGCCACGGCATAGGCCGCACCATTGGCCGTATCAATCACCAATTTTAGACCGCGCAAATGGAAATGATTAGGAAAAGTTGATTTACAGAATTCAATATATCGATCAACCGCCCCATTAATTCTTCTGGCTCGTCCTAACTTTGTGGATGGGACCGTTTGCATTGGCTTTTCCAGCTCAGCCTCAATTTCTAGTTCCAGCTCATCACTTAGCTTTATTCCACCTTCAGCAAAAAATTTAATGCCATTATCGTGAAAAGCATTATGAGAAGCAGAAATCATCACACCACAATCCAGTCGTAATGCTCGCGTTAGATAAGCAACACCAGGAGTGGGTAAGGGTCCTGTCAATAACACATTTACTCCAGCGGCAGTTAAGCCTGCCTCCATGGCTGCTTCCAGCATATAACCAGAAATACGCGTATCCTTGCCAACCAAGACTGTAGGCTGATGATCCAGACCATGCTGTACCAGAACATGTCCAGCAGCATAAGCCAGTTTCAGCACAAATTCAGGGGTAATTGGATATTGTCCAACTTCACCACGCACACCATCTGTACCGAAATACTTCTTCACCATTACCCTCTCCAGCTGATTGAGACAAAGTAAACATTGTAAAACAGACAACAAAGTTCAGTCAGCAAATAAAATACCATTAACCTAATCCTACAATTGCCAAAAAACATTAGAACATTCAATATTTTCATCTATAATAAACAATATATTAGATATTACTATTCGGAAATCATATCATAATTTCAACCCTGAAGACCTGTTGTTGTCACTAACAAAACCACATTTATAAATATCTAATAATACATAATAAAAGAGAGTTTTTTTTAAAAAGGTTTTAATGCCTTGCACCTAGATAAACAGCTTATACGGTTTATCGGCACCTTGTTATGAATGGATCTAAACTGTATTAAAAAAGATTAAATTAACTTGCCACCCATCTCAGCCCACACCAGTAATCCTTGTCGTGTCTCACGCACATCATGTACACGTACAATGGTTGCACCGCGTGCAACTGCAGCAATAGCCGCAACAACACTGCCGATAACACGCTGTTGCGGATCATCCTCATGAGTAAGCAAGCCAATCGTTTTCTTACGTGAAATGCCGATCAATGCAGGACACCCAGCCTGATTTTGCCACTCAGTAAAATGCTGCATCAATGTAATATTATGCTGCATCGTTTTACCAAAACCCAAACCCGGATCAATTATAATGCGGCTGCGCTCAATTCCCGCCTGTTCACATACCGCTACCCGTTGCTGCAAATAACGACCGACTTCTTGCACCACATCCTGATAGTCAGGGTTTAAATGCATTGATTGGGGCTGCCCTTGCATATGCATCAGACACACACCTATCTGTGAATTTTCTGCCAGTAAAGCCACTGCCTTTTCATCTTCAAGTGCCTGAATATCATTGATACCATCAGTCAATCCTTGTTCCAACACTCGTTGCATCACCCAAGTACGACGTGTATCCACAGTCAAAGGCACATCCCATGTCACCAATTCCTGTAATACAGGTTCAATTCGTGCCCATTCTTGCTGTACTGGAACCAAAGCTGAGCCTGGTCGAGTGCTTTCACCACCAATATCGAGAATATCAGCACCATCTTTCAGTAATTGTTCCGCATGGCTTAGAGCAGCACCGACAGAATGACAATAGCATCCACCATCAGAAAAAGAATCGGGTGTCAGATTAACGATTCCCATAATTTTAGGATGAGCCAATGCCAATTTGAATCGGCCGCATTGCCAATAACGATGCTCATCATCAAGGACAGAATCCATCATATTATCATCATTCACTTGATATCTTAACTTATTATGACAATATCTTCTTGCACTATTATATGATTGCAAAAAGAATAAATTCCATTCTATTTTATCAAAGAAATATACTCAGCTTTTAGAATGCCATTAAGGAATGTTTAAGTCCGAATGCAATACATGCTGCAATAGATGCCTGATCAAAACATCAATTAAAAATTTCATTCTTTAACAATAAGTGAATTGATTGCACAAAAAAATAAAGGTAGCCCGTAAGCTACCGTTTATTCAAGCGCGATCAATTTTGTCCCTTGGGCTCCTGAGTGTCCGGATCTATCACCTTATCCCCTGCCGAAGCTACCGCTTCATTATTGGGAGAAGTCGACTCAGTATCCTTGACTGTTGATTCAGCTTCAGAAACAACATTTTGCAGTTGAGTTTCGCCTGCAAATTGCTCTTGAGCATCATCTTGAATTACATTCTCATCATATGCTTTTGGAGGACTTGGTTGCTTACCAGCCATAATTTCCAGCACCTGATCACGGTCAATAGTTTCCCATTCAATTAAAGCATTGGCCATGGTATGCATCTTATCGCGATTCTCATCCAGAATCTTATACGCAATTTCATACTGTTCATCCAGAATGCGACGTACTTCAGCATCAACCTCCTGCATGGTCTTCTCAGAAATATTTTTTGACTGTGTAACAGAGCGACCTAAAAATACTTCACTCTCATTTTCACCATATACTACTGGTCCCATTTTTTCTGACATACCATAGCGGGTAACCATGTCACGAGCTAATTGCGTAGCGCGTTCAAAGTCATTGGATGCGCCAGTGGACACTCGTCCAATAAACAATTGCTCAGCAATCCGACCTCCAAAAAGAATAGAAATCTGATTGAGCATTTGATCCTGATACATACTAATACGATCCCGTTCCGGCAATTGCCAAGTCAAGCCCAGCGCCCGCCCACGTGGCATTATCGTAACTTTGTGCACAGGATCTGTAAAATCAAGCGTTTCTGCAACCACGGCATGACCCGATTCATGATAAGCAGTGGCTTTTTTCTCATCCTCATGCATTACCATAGAACGGTGCTCCGGTCCCATATAGATTTTGTCTTTCGCGTCCTCGAAGTCACCCATATCAACTTTGGATTTATTGCGACGACCAGCAAATAAAGCTGCTTCATTCACTAAATTAGCCAGATCTGCACCCGAGAATCCGGGCGTTCCCCGTGCTAGTACAGGTAGGTCTACCGATTTATCCAGTGGAATTTTTGCAGCATGAACTTTTAATATCTGTTCACGACCACGAATGTCTGGCAATGGCACTACTACTTGACGATCAAAGCGTCCTGGACGCATCAATGCCGGATCAAGCACATCAGGACGGTTCGTTGCTGCAATAACAATCACCGTAGTGTTGCTTTCAAAACCATCCATTTCAACCAACAACTGATTCAAAGTCTGTTCTCGTTCGTCATTTCCACCGCCAAGACCAGCTCCGCGCTGACGACCAACTGCATCAATCTCATCAATAAAAATAATACAAGGTGCATTTTTTCTCGCCTGTTCAAACATATCGCGTACACGAGCAGCACCAACTCCGACAAACATTTCTAGAAAATCAGAACCAGAAATACTGAAAAATGGTACCTGTGCCTCACCAGCAATTGCTCTTGCCAGCAGTGTTTTACCCGTACCTGGACTACCGCACATCAAAATACCACGAGGCACACGACCACCTAATGACTGATACCGTTGCGGAGCGCGCAGATACTCAACAATTTCTTGTACTTCTTCCTTAGCTTCATCACAACCAGCAACATCTGCAAAAGTGATTTTATTGCTGTCCTTATCCATCAGCCGAGCACGACTTTTCCCGAATGATAGTGCACCACCCTTACCTCCATTTTGCATGGAGCGCATAAAATACATAAATACGGCTACCACTAATAATAATGGCAACATGCTAATTAGAAGGTTACTTAAAAATCCCGGTTTCTTTTCGGGTATCACATTAACACGAATTTTTTTCGCTAGTAGCGTACTGATAAAATTGGATTCCAAAGGAGTCGGCGCATTCACAACAAATGCAGATTTATCACTACGTTGGCCTTCAAGCACAAAGCCATTAACCAGCGAACCCTGAACATTCACACTGGCAATTTCGCCTTTATCTACTTGTTGCATAAACTGTGAATATTCTATTTGCTTGTTATCTTTTTTCGTACTAATTGCATTGAATGCAGCCATACAGAACACAGCCAGCACCAATATGCCCAAAAGATTTTTTACGGTATTCCGCACTATCACAAACTCCTAAGGAGGTTAAATAATTGTTGTTTACCTAGGTCAACCAATACAATCTCATCTAACTACACTGGTTTATCCCTATTTTTTTCCACGTCCCAATAAATAAATCTCTTTGGAACGATCACGAGAAGCTTTCGGCTTACGGACAAGCACCTGAGCAAAACTATTCTTCATCGCTTGCTGAAACTCATCCTGACCGACACCCTGAAATATTTTTACCAGAAAATCGCCACCACGCTTCAGATGTACCTGAGCAAAATCTAGACCAAGCTCAGCAAGATAAAAGCTTCTAGCTTGATCAGTTATGTTATTGCCTGACATATTGGGTGCCATGTCGCAAATTACAAGATCTAATTCGCACCCAGCTAATAAAGCTTCAAATTGTATCAGCACATCATTCTCACGAAAATCACCCTGAATAAATTCTACCCCTTCCACTGGATCCATCGGCAAAATATCTAAGGCAAAAACACGACCTTCACTACCAACTAGTTTGGCAGCTACCTGCGACCAGCTTCCTGGTGCACTACCGAGATCGGCCACCACAGCACCAGATTTGATCACATGATCTTTATCATTAATTTCCAGTAACTTGTAAGCTGCACGCGCACGATAGCCTTCTTTTTGCGCGAGATGAACATAATGATCGTTGACATGTTCATTGAGCCATGCACTGGAAGATTTGGAACGAACACCCATGAATACGAATTCTTGAAAAAATCGCTCTATTGTAGCGTGAAATCGCAAGAGAATATAGACTTTATCGACTACAAATAAGATTATATAACCAAAGCCAGCCATATTTCAGATTGATTCATTTGCAGTCACATAATAGGAAAAAATAGAGAAAAAATTTTAGCTTAGAACCTATTGATACCGTACAAAGCCTGTCGCCAACAGTGTACTTTATACCAACCACCTAATAGCATAAATATTATTGAGAATATTCAGACGACACAATATCTATTTTCATATACTATAAATAATTGTATTCGCACCTTTACAACAACACCTTCACTACCCTAATTTATACCTAGTACTTAAAAATAGCGTAAATATGAAATTAACCAATCAATATTGTCATTGCTGCAGCTACCATCAAATAAGTATTTAGGATTAAATAATCCGACTGACAGTATCAGCAATCCACCAAAAATAATATATTCTAATACACGATATGTAAGCAATTATCGTGTAGTTAACAGTAAATAAAGAAACTATTGTCATAAATCGACATAAAAAATTTAATTTAACACCTCTTCTCCAATAAGTGACTTGACGGTTACTCCATGGCGAATATATACCCCATCATTGTTTTGGCCAAACGTTGCTGGTCATTCGACCAGTCATTTATAACGTACTAATCAACGCCAGATTGAAGCTATAGATTGTCCCAACTTGATATGAAAGTACGCTATGAAATTTTTCGCTATGTCGTCGAATATCTGGTAAAAAACCGAATAAATAAGTGAAGATAAATTAAGGCGACAAGCTAGGCAAGATAATGCAAGCTATCCAGACATAACGTATATAGATACCAAAATATTAAGCATTTATCTTTACTTAAAGGCGAATCAAAGCAGTAAAGCAACGAGTAATTGTTAGTTAGGATTAATGATTTCCCACGGGCATGATTTACGAGTAATTACCTGCATAACCCCAGTTTAGCTTAGCACCATAACCACTCAATAGTATATTGACCCAATGTCCTTATATCATAGATAAATGTATTTATTCAGATAATAAATATGAATATGAAGGAACACAGCAACATTAATTTGTTAAAACGTATTATGAGTATCGAATCAATCAGAAATTAACCAAACCTACTTAGCCACAGTCGAGTAGCAATGCAGGAAGGAGAATACGGATTTTAATGCCGATGTAGCATGATCCACAGATGTCTCAGCATTCAAAAGTCAAAAGTTAAAAGACAGAAGAAGCAGCTTAAACAGTGTATTATTTACTGCTGCACCATTAAAACACATAAAGCATTTTTGCAAGATGATTTCAATTATGGAGTGTAAATAACCCGATGTACGCCAACACATAATGCATTATTTTCCTTATATGCTGCAAAACTAAACCAGATTTAGTCATAATTAAGCATAAACAGATTGATATTTACTATAAAAATTGTTCTACGTCATTTAAAATAGTTTATTTGAATCGAACCAATTATCCTTTTATCAAGGTAAAAGGCTCAAGTAATATGGAAAGAAAAATGGCACTAAATAAATTAAGCAGTAAAGATAAAATGGCCTTAAAAGCACGCGCGCACAAATTACATGCTGTAGTATTGATCGGTCAGCACGGATTGACTCCTGAAATCGTTAATGAAACCAATCGCAATCTGGATGCACACGAACTAATAAAAGTTCAAGTAGCTGGGGATGATCGCGACCAACGAATCGCCATTGCAGAAGAATTATGCACTGCCACCAATGCTGAACTAATTCAACATATTGGTAAACAATTGATTTTATTTCGGTACAATACTAACATAGAATAAATAAAAGCGATTCATCTGATGAATCGCTTTTATTTATTTTGCATGGCTGATTGCTGATCAAGCAGGAATGGTAAGCAGTTAGTTAAATATAAAATACCTCAAGAATTTCATATTCACGTACACCACCCGGCGCCTGCACTTCAGCAACATCCCCTTCTTCTTTACCAATTAGCGCCCGCGCTATTGGCGAACCTACAAAAATTTTAGCCTGTTTGATATCAGCCTCATCCTCACCAACTATCTGATAACTAACCACTTCTTCAGTTTCCAGATCTTGCATTTTTACCGTCGCACCAAATACCACTTTACCATCGGCATTGGTTTCTTTCGGATCAATAATGTGAGCCAACGAGAGTTTGTGTTCAATTTCAGCAATACGGCCTTCAATAAAGCCCTGCTTTTCCTTTGCTGCTTCGTATTCTGCATTTTCCGACAGATCGCCATGCGAACGTGCTTCAGCAATAGCCTCAATGACAGCAGGACGAGCCACGCTTTTGAGTTGTTGCAGCTCCTGTTTCAGCAAATCGGCACCAAATACGGTCAACGGAATTTTTTGCATCATATTTCTCCAAGATACCGTCGTTGAATGCGCCAACGGTATTTCGTATTAATAACAAAAAGCAAGCCGCCCGTTGTTTTGGCGGCTTGCGCAGTTCCATAGATGCTATTTTAACAGACCAGTTGAAATTAGCAAAGATTATTATGATCATAAATTTCATTAATCAAGAATCTATTATGTTAACATAATAGTTAAAATTATTCATTTGCCCATACTAGGTGCATTAATCAAAATCAACGCACCTATGGTTTCTTTTATAAATCAGTAAAAACTATATAACACCCTCACCCCTAAACGAATTCAACCAAAAGTAGAAAATTCTCAATTTTTAAAAACAAAAGACGATTTAATCATGAAACCAATACCACTGTATCAATTCGTACCTATGTTTAAAAGAAGTGTAAGGCTGTACCTTATCAAAAAATTTTACCGTGAATATATTTTATTAATGGCGAGAAAAGACAACGGTATGGAAACCGTCGATAACAAACATCTAAATGAATAGGAAGCCAACAATCGACAACTTCAACCACTATTTCTGAACATAGCTCAAAATCACTGCTTCAGGAGGAGATCATACCAACGCCAGTGCCTACCCAGAGAGGTAAAAAAGCTTATGCCGAGGAATTACAATCAACTAAACATATCCAAGGACCATAAGTTGCATTATTACGGTTTTGTCAGTTATGCTTATTACTATAATTAAGCTCAGCAGGCGTATGACGCGAAGTTTATTTCAATACTTAATGTCATCACCAACAAACATTTAGATGGGACTTACCTAAGTGTTTTAATCGTATTCGAAAGCTTGGTTATCAGTGGCATCATAAATGTTTTTATTGAGTATATTGTCAATTACCGCTTAATCTTAGAGTCGAACACAAGCAATAAATTCCACCACGCACCTCAGAAAAGCTAGCGGTATCGAATAAGCTGGGCAAATACTGGTCGATGAACCTTATGTGTGGCTATAGTCACAATCAATAACGCTTTAGAATATTTAATATAATCGATGACGTTAATTATAAAACTCAGGTATTGATATTGCGGTTATTTATCATTGGGTAGAATTATCCTGCTATTTGGACCAGCCAGTTGAATATCAAGGTTAGCCACGAAAAATACGCGTAGATAATGGCACCGAATTTACTGGAAAATCTTAACCAACTGAGTAAAATCACATGGTATAACCATTGATTACATTTAACCTAAAATTATATATGTAAACAACTATAATGGATAATTTAATAAATAATTATCAATAAAAATACTGAAATAATATTTTTTAATAATTCGAAACAAGCAAAGTAGCCAAAAAATCGGCTAACGATTTATAACCCTGGTAGCCCCTAGTAAATATCAAATAAATATGACGCTCATTGGATAAAAAAATGGAAACAAGCCGCACCTTTTTCTACGTTCATTATCTATGAACTATGGGCAATTTATAATTATCAATCTAAAATCAGATTATTATCTATGTTTTTAATCAAATCAAACAAAAACCCTTCAAATAAAGAGATATTGAAGGGTTTAATATTATAAGACATGTATTAGAGAAAAATAAACTTCTGACTAATTAATAAATAGCATCAATACAAAGGAATTCAGAATGGAATATCATCATCAATATCATCCACTGGCGCCGGTGATGGTGCTGTACGTGGTGGCTGACGACGCGGAGCCGACGGTGGCGTACTTGAGGCCGCCGCCGCAACATCATAGTTTCCTTGATTTGAATTACCGCCTTGAGCGAATTCACCGCCCCCACTCATCTGATCATATCCGGTACCGCCATTATCATTGCGGCCACCGAGCATTTTCATTTCATTACCAATGATGTCATAAGCAATTCGTTCAATTCCATCTTTGCCATTGTATTTCCGGCTCTGAATACGGCCTTCAATGAATACCTGACTGCCTTTGCGCAGGTATTGGCTGGCAATTTCACCTAGTTTGCCAAAGAGGGTGATGTTGTGCCATTCGGTTCGTGTTTGACGCTCACCATTACGATCACGCCATTGCTCATCGGTAGCAATAGAAAAATTGGTTACTGCATCGCCGCTGGGCATATATCGTGTCTCGGGGTCACGACCCAGACGACCAACTAAGATGACTTTATTAACAGACATGGTGGTTCCTATTTGGGTTTGGGCTGTTTTGACGAGCAGCCTATGTTAAAAACTTGTATTTCACTAAAAACTGATTATGTCCATTGCCAATGCTTTTTCCAGGCTCCGATAACAGCATCAGAATAAGTGGTACGTCCTAGACTGCCATTATAACGCGCCAAGGCGCGAACCATATTACCATTCTCGCGGTTACGGTAATATCGCAAAATAGTGCAGCCATAACGTAAATTAGTGCGAATATCAAATAAATTATGTTCCGAACGACCTATTTGTCTGACCCAGAACGGCATAACCTGCATTAACCCCCGTGCACCTACATGAGAAATAGCATATTGGCGGAAGCGGCTTTCTACTTCGATCAAACCAAGTACAACTTGTGTATCCAGCCCAGCCCGCATAGCCTCATACTGAATATTAGTAAGTAAACGTGTTCGTCCGTAAACGTCTGGCACATAGCGCTCAAGTCGAGATGACATAGCATGTAACCAGCGATTAGCTTCTGTTTGTGAATTAAAGATCAGTCGAGGTGGATTGGCGTTACTCACAGCATTACGCATTACTGACGCGACATCATCCGCCAGTGTCTCTTCACGTTGGGCTCCAGCTAATACTGATTTTGGCCACATCGCCCCTATTACGATTGCACTGCCACACATTAGTATTCTACGTCGAGGCACGTTTCTGATCTTAGGCTGTATATAATTTGTTTTCATTCAGAAAAATTCAATTTATCTGTAGTGATCACTAATTCCATATAAAATGGTATCTATTTAAATTGCATTGATAAAAATTAAAAAAACATGCGCAGAAGGGATATTACTCAAGTCTAATACATATTTTAACATAGTAACCAATTTACAGAAAAAGTCTATGTGAAATACATAGACTTTGATTTAAAAGAAATAAGATCTAATTAAATTCGATTGGTATGAATTCTTCTCGCGCCAGCTCTTCCTGTGCTAGATCAGTTACAATCATGGAAAGCTTTACCTGAAACCATTCTTTAAATTTATCTAATGTTAGAGGCGGCCACAGATTTTCATCTTCACACCAATCGGCCAGTTCAGCCGTAAAAATACGCTGGTATCTCTGTTCAATTTCAATCCACATTTCCTCATTGTCTGCACAGGTGGGAATCAGATATGCATTCGCTGCTTGCTGCAATATACTTAAAGATAACTCGTCCAGATTAATATTCGGTAAATCTTGCAACCATACCCAGAATGGTTGTAAAGGAATCAGTAAAAATACGCTGCGGTTAACTTCGTACATGATGCAGATCCTGTTTTGCTAACTGCTTAACTACTCGCATAATATGTATAACTTTAGCATAGTAGCTTAGGGCAATTCAGCACTATTGTCTAACTTAACAACTTTGGATGAAGTAGCTGCCTGATTATTTTTAACAGGCTGTGATTCGGCAGTTTTTGATTCAGGAATGGTGTTTGTATGACTTTCAGCAGGCACTAAACTGTCAATATCATCTTCATCATTATCAGCTCTGAATAGAGTACCGCCAACCTGTTGATTGCGCAATTTCATGAATAGATCACGAGTATACGCATAGCGATCTAACGCTGCGTCATCCAGACTTTCCGTCACTTCTAATAATGATTCTCGTGTAGCAACACCATTTAGACTACTGACACTCCAGCGTACTGCGGAATCTTTGATGAAAACGTTCTGAACGGGAAAAGCGTAAGTGACGCTGCTACCTAAAGTATCGCGCACGGTAGAAGGGCCAAAAAAAGGATAAACAAAGTAATTACTATTCTTCCAACCCCAGGAAGCAAAAGTATCACCCAGTGTATTTTTATTGTTTGGGATCCGACCTGCATCCGCGATATTAATCAACCCGCCCAAACCGAAAGTGCTGTTAATACCAACCCGTACAAAATCGGTGCTGGCTTTTTCAATATCCAGACGAAGCAAGTTACTACCAAAGCTAACAACATCACGTAGATTATTAAAAAAGTTATTGACTCCAGTTCGAACTGGAGGCGGGGTAATCTTACGATAGCCTTTAGCTACCGGCGTCATGACATAACGATCCAGATGGTCGTTTACATTAAACATAAAACGATTATAACCCTCATACGGGTCATGATAAGTTTGCTCCGCCCAACCCAACTGGCTGAAGGATAATATCAGACAGCCGATGATCAACTTAGATTTACTCATTGTAGAGATTCCTCAACGCCATACAATGCCATCAGGGTGATCAGTCTTGCTGGCACCCCAATGATATGTATTTCAAGTTGTTGCTGGCGTGCAAGCCGTTTTGCAGCCGCCAATAATGCCACACAGACAGAATCAGCTTCAGTGACACCACTGACATCAATAGTCGTTATGCCTACATGGATGGAGTCACAAAACCGC
Source organism: Snodgrassella sp. (assembly GCA_024103515.1). Lineage (GTDB taxonomy): Bacteria > Pseudomonadota > Gammaproteobacteria > Burkholderiales > Neisseriaceae > Snodgrassella. The sequence goes on from JAGGIK010000004.1 coordinate 36,229, forward strand.
TGATAATCAGCTACATGAACGCTATTCATGGTTACTGCATCAAGTAGTTTAATTGTACTGCCTTGTATGTCGGTTCGCATGTTTATTTACCATTTTTGGCGTGCAAATCCGCAATCAGCCCATCAATCCCTTTTTGATTGATGGTTTGATTAAACTGGTTACGATAAACAGTAACCAGACTGGCCCCTTCCACAGCAACGTTGAAAATACGGTAAGTTTTACCAGACTGATAAGTGGAATAGTCCATACGTACGGGTTTACTATTTGGTGCAGTGACATCAACACGGATAGTTACTTCACGTCCATCTTTAGCCACAACGGGATTATCATAAACGGTTGCTTTGGCATTTTTAAATTTGAGCATGGTTCCAGAATAGGTTCGAATCAGTAAAGTTTTGAATTCAGAAACCAAAGCCTGTTGCTGTGTTGGGGTTGCATCACGCCAAGGGGCACCAACCGCCAATGCAGTCATCCGAGTGAAATCAAAATAGGGAATGGCATAGTTTTCAGCTTGAACACGCACTTGGCTATCATTTTTGCCATTAGCATTACTTAAAATATTCAATACCTGAGTAGCATTGCCTTTAAGCTGTGCTACAGCCTGTTGCGGTGTAGCAAAAGCCAGACTAATACTCATTATTCCAATACTTACAGAAGCCAACAGGGCTGATCTATTTAAGTTCATTGATTTTCCTTTAAATTGATTTAATTCTATTGGTCATTTTAGCTGACCATGTTGTTCAGTTAGTTGTGGAAGCAGCATTACTGTTACTTTTGGCATTACCTTCAGCAAAGCTGGTCATAAATTTACCAATCAACTGCTCTAACACCAATGCTGAACTGGTGATGGTGATGGAATCACCATCAGCCAAATTATCTGGATCACCACCTTGTTCAAGTCCAATGTATTGATCACCAAGCAAACCTGAAGTCAGAATTTGCGCGGAAGTATCACTACTAAACTGGTACTGTCTATCTATTTTTAAAGTGACTTTTGCCCAGTAGGTTTTCGGATCCAGTACGATTTTTTCAACCCGACCGACCACCACACCAGCAGCTTTGACCGGAGCCTGTGGTTTAAGACCTCCAATATCACTGAATGAAGCAGACAAAGTATAAGTTGGCTGGGAAGAACCAAGGCCACTACCACCAGCAACGCGAAAGGACAAAAAGAGAATTGCGACTATGCCTATTAATACAAATAGACCAACCAGCATTTCCAAACTGTTTTTTTTCATATTATTACCTGTTAATCAATTTCTTAATTGGTAAACATCAGTGCTGTAAGCATAAAATCCACTGCTAGTATGGTTAGAGAGCTGGATACAACAGTTCGGGTATTAGCACGTAGTATACCTTCCGATGTAGGCTTGGCATAATACCCTTGATATACTGCAATAAGACTAACTACTACGCCGAATACCAACGATTTAATTAAGCCATTCACTACATCATAATGAATATTCAGATTATTCTGCATTTGTCCCCAGAAAACACCATTATCCATACCGAAGTATTTGACTCCAATCAGATAGGCTCCATATACACCCGCTACATTAAAAATTGAGGCCAGTAATGGCATGGAAAGGACTCCAGCCCAGAAACGCGGTGCAACTACTCTGGCTACCGGATCAATAGCCATGATATTCATGGCTTCAAGCTGTTCAGTAGTTTTCATTAGACCTATCTCGCTAGTCATGGCTCCGCCGGCACTACTGGCAAACAATATAGCCGCCAGTACTGGCCCTAGCTCACGCAACATCGCAGCAGCGACCATATAACCCAGAATATCAGCTGATTTAAATTTAGCCAGTTGAGTATAAGCCTGCAAACCCAATACCATACCCACAAACAGCCCGGATACGGCAATGATGATGATTGACAAAACACCTGAGAAATACATTTGCCGAATCATCAAACGTGGCCGGCGCAAAACGGTTCTACTCCGCAACAGAGCAGCGAACAGAAATAGTGTTGCACACCCAAGATGCTGGAGAAAACTCAGGGTCTTTGCACCCAGTTGTTGAATTGCTTTCATCACGCGATATCTAAATCCTGTTGTAATGTGGTGGTTGCTGGATAACGGAAGGCTACAGGTCCGTCTGCCTGTCCGTGGATAAACTGATTTATCCACGGTGAGTCTAATTGTTGCATTTCACGCGGCGAACCAGAAAAGATAATTTCTCCGTGTGCTAAAAAAACCACATGACTAGCAATATCTAACGATTGCTGTATATCATGAGTGACCATTACACTGGTTGCTTGCAGTGAATGGTTGACTTTGCTGACCAGACTGGCAATCACACCTAGTGAAATAGGGTCTAAACCAGTGAAAGGTTCGTCATACAATAACAATGCCGGATCGAGTGCAATGGTACGAGCCAGAGCCACACGGCGTGCCATCCCGCCGGAAAGCTCAGAAGGCATGAGATTTTCTATCCCGCGCAGACCCACGGCATTCAATTTCATGATCACAAGATCATGAATCACGCGTTCCGGCAGGTCAGTATGTTCACGGATGGGAAAAGCAACATTATCAAATACCGATAAATCGGTAAATAAGGCACCAAACTGAAACAGCACACCCATGTTACGTCGATGACGATAAAGTTCGTCCCGATTAAATTTTGCTATGTCACGGCCGTTAATCAGCACTTGCCCCTGCTGAGCGGTGATCTGACCAGTTATCAGTCTTAATAATGTCGTTTTCCCGCTCCCTGAACTGCCCATAATGGCAGTAAAACTACCTGATTCGAGACAAAAATTAATATTTTTCAAAATGGGTCGATCGCCATAGGCAAACGCCACATCTTTCATTTCAATAAACGGCGTAGCCATGATTTAATTTCCAATACCGCATAGCAAAATTCAGATTTTAAGATCAATACGCTTCTTTAGCAAACGTCAATAGCACTTTGTTGCTTGCACATCTTAACTGCAGTAGCCACAGCAGCAAATAGGCTTGACGAGCTTGATTGTTTCCTACCCGCCATTGCTAATGCTGTACCATGATCAACTGATGTACGGATAAAGGGTAAGCCTAAAGTCACGTTAACACTTTCTCCAAATCCGGCATATTTTAGCACTGGTAATCCCTGATCATGATACATCGTCAAAATCACATCCGCCGTTTTAAGCATAAACGGTTGAAATATTGTATCTGCAGGAAAAGGCCCTGTTATATTCAACCCATATTGCTGTAATTTCCGAATCGCCGGAATAATGATTTGCTTTTCTTCTAACCCTAAGTGACCACTTTCTCCAGCATGAGGATTAAGTCCAGCAACCAGTATTCGGGGTTGAACTAATCCAAATTTCTGCTGCATTTCCTGATGCAAAACGGTTAGAACTTGGGTTAATAATGGTTCGGTGATGGCATTGGCTACAGCATGTAATGGCAAATGCGTGGTTGCCAGTGCCACGCGTAATCCGCCAGCAGCCAACATCATCACGACTTGAGCTGTGTGGCTTTTCTCCGCCAAATATTCGGTATGACCAGTAAATGACAAACCACTATCGTTTATAATACCCTTATGCACGGGAGCAGTTACCATTGCTGCAAATTCACCAGTCTGAATCCCATCATAGGCACGGTCCAAAATATCTAATACATACTTTGCATTAGTCACATTTAAAATACCAGCTTTGACATCTGCTCTTACTGGCAGATGACAAACCTCCAGCACTTCTGGTAAAGGGTCATTTTCAGGCCTATATCGTTGAATTTTTACCTTTTTTTGCAATATTTCAGCTCGTTCTCGTAAGCATTCTAGATCACCCAATATTACGATACGTGCTGCAGGCGATGAACGCAGGTCAAGGCAGATATCTGGACCAATACCTGCCGGTTCACCACTGGTAACTGCTATAACGGGCTTTTGCTTCATACGTGTCGGCTTTGAAAAGAAATTACAGGATTATTGTTTTAATGTTGCAAATATTTCTTCTTCAAATCAGCTTAATTATCAAGGCGATTGATGTGGATATAAGACTGATCCTGTAATTGTTTGAGCAGATTCTGATGCAGAGTTTCTCGTTTTTCCTTCACAAGAACAGCACGCATACCATTACGCTGACGCTGTTGCGGACTATCATCACTTCTTACTTCTTTCAAACGGATGACATGCCAGCCAAACTGTGTTCGCACAGGCTGAGAAATTTGTCCAGGCTGCAGGGATTTAAAAGTTGATTCAAACTGTGGCACTGTTTCACCATCTGTTAGCCAACCAAGATCTCCTCCATTCTTTGCACTACCATCCTGTGAGTATTGACGTGCCAGTTGTTCAAACGATGCCCCCGCACGAGCTTGTTGTGCTATCTGATCAATCAATTTACGGGAAATAGCGTTATCATTTTTAATTAGGATATGTTGTACGTGATAGGCATAAGCAGTTACAGGAGGAGGTAATTGATACCCTTCCTGTTGAGCACGCACGATAGCACTGTCAATTTCTGCATCAGACACTTGGCTTTTTCCCATAACCTCGCTTTGTTCCAGTCGCTGCACCATGAGATTTTCAGTCATGGTTTGACGTAACTGACTCTCACTGATGCCTTCTTTGCCAATCCGATGAATTAGCTCCTTGACAGTCAGATTACGTTGCGCTGCAAAATGATGAATGGCTTCATTCACATCTTCTTTACTTGGGTGGATATTGGCACGTTTTGCAGCCTGGATTAGGAGATCTTTATTAATTAGATGGGTTAAAGCCTGTTGCTGTAATGCTTTGGTATCAACCTGCTGACCTTTCGGAAGCTGCATACGTAGCTGTTTAATCATGATTTCTAGTTCCTGCCGTGTAATCACATCATTATTTACCACAGCCACTATATTATCAATTTGTTTAATGTCTGCTGCTATTGCTGATTGAACAGTCAATGCCAGTGCTGTAGCAACTAGCCAGCTATGTATAGGTTTCATTAATGTTTTACCTCATATGTATTGCTGTAACCTGGAATTTGTGAGCTTAACTGTCCAAGCGGTCCATTTCCGATACTGGTCAAGTCACGTAATTGTAATTGAAATAATACCGCAGTTTTATGTTTTTGGTATCCATTAGTATAGCGCGTACCTACCAGACCTGCACTCCAGCAATTACAGGGGCTTTGGTACTGGATACCAATAGTTTCGTTCAGCGCAATACTATGCTTGAAATCATAATTCTCGCGTGCGACTAGATAATAATTACGTGATAGTGGCCATTGCATACCAACATCAATTGAGCGTATTTTGCCATAAACATCATCATATAGATTTTCATATCGTCCGTACTTATAGCGCATACTGATCGTTTTGCCTGCTTTTGGTGTATAACGAATGCCGACATTGTAGCTTTCAGAAGTTTTTAGATCCTGATTATAATGCCATTTACTTTCTGCACTGATATGATTACTCAAAGAAGCACGACCAAATGCAACAATATCAGAACGTTTGCGTTCTTTGTTTTTCGGGGCAAACTTGTCCAGTACGACATCATCATTACTAAAGTAGAATCGTTGACCAATACCGGCCGCTACGCGCTCTTTTCCATTATTTTTATCATATAAGCGCGTTTGCAAAGCTGTAGTCAAAAAATTGGCTGCATTGATGCGGTCATGACCTGAATAGCGATTTTCACGGAAAAGCTGATCGTAGGTGAAGCTGTTTTCAGCTGTATCAAACAAAGGCAAATTTTCCTGATTGCGTTTTGGTATATAGGTATAAAATAAACGGGGTTCGAGAGTCTGAATAAAGCCTTTGCTTGATTTTTTACTTTGCCACAAACGCTCAAAAGTCAAACCTGAATCGACACTGACAATTGGTACTGCACGATCCATACTACGTTGTTTACCATTATTGTTGTTTTCATCTATCTCATAGTGGCTGGCATGAAAGCTCAGTCTAGGACGAATATAACCCCATACCGTTGAATAATCAGCATTGAAAGTCGGGAAAAATACTAAGCGCGAACCATCGGGCAACTTATATTCAGAATCTCTGTGACCCATTTTCCTTTCTTCAAAACGAGTAGCTTCAGCATAAACATTAAAAGAATAGTGGTTGCCGTAGTAGCGGTTCCATGTAGCTGATAATTTCGGCAATCTTGAATAGGGCAGGTCTCTATAGCCACTTACCGAAGCCAGTGCCTGATACTTTTGCATCATTAGGCTTCCATTGAAGGAGCCTCCCCATAAATCATGATGATAATTCAGCCAAGCTTGTCTATTCAGATTCTCACTACCGTTATCACCTTTCCAAAAATCCCGTTGGTAGTCATCATCGGAAACCTGATGATAATCTATACCACCAGTCAATCCTTTAGCCAAATACTGATTGTGAAAAAAATCTATTTTGGCACGGTTTTTATGCTTACTTTTCTGATCATTAGGCACCCATTCAGCATTTATTTCTCCTGAATAATAAGGTTGCAGATAACGGAAATCTCCGCCCAACTGTAAACCACGGCTGCTAATCAAATATGGGCGAATGGTAGCATCATAGTTAGGTCCAAGATTTAGGTAATATGGTGTCATCAGTTCGATACCGTCTGATCCACCTTTTATGGTAGGAGCCAGAAACCCGCTTTTGCGGTTACCGTTCAAAGGAAAATCAATCCATGGGGTATAAAATAGTGGTACGCCGCCAAATAATAAGGTTGCATTTCGTGCCACCCCGACATTTTGATCATAATCTAGATCAATACTACTGGAACGAATATACCAGCTGTCATCTCCCGGATTACAGGTATTGAATTTAGCACTTTGCAGTCGGTAACGATTTTTACCACCCATCTGCACCTCACCCCCGACCCCTTGCAGACGTCGGTTATCCTTTTCCATTTCAAAACGTCCGGCATCACCGACTCCGGTCGCTTGCTTCATATCATAGGTCACACGCCGTCCACTGATTCGTCCGTGACCATTATCCAAGGTGAACTGATCACCGGCTTTAACAATATCAGTCTGCTGATCATAATCAGCCCAATCGGAGTTCAGTGTTACGTCATTACGTTCAATGATAACTTTACCTGTAGCGCGCACACGTTTTTGCGACTGACCGTTAACTTTATCAGCAACTACACGGGTAACATCTGTTTCGAGATGAGTTTCACCACTGTGCTGAACTGGTTTGACAAAATTTTTAGGACGCTGTGGTGCTGTACAGACAGATTCCTCTCCCATGGAAAGAGGAGACGCTGCTAACGATATGACCGGTAAGGCACAAAACACTGTTGTCAGTGCCTGTACCAATGTTTTTGGGGGAAATAATTGGGACAATGTATCACCTAAACGGCTTTGCCAGTTAAAATAGGGTTTATTTTAACCTGAAAATGACCATGCAACGTGAAACTACATTAAAAAAATGGCTGAGTTTATGTTATCCACAACAGTCTTTTAATCTTAGCTTTGCTGCGGCTGATGCTGATTTTCGCCGCTACTTTCGCGCAACCTTCAGTGATGGCAACAGCGTCATCTGTATGGATGCTCCTCCAGATAAAATGAGTATTGCTCCTTACATCAAGGTACAAAATCTTTTTCACGCAGTAAAGGTGCCGACCATATACTACGCCGATGAGGCTTTGGGATTTATGGCTCTGGAAGATTTAGGACATACCCCTTATTTAGCTGCCCTGCTGCAAGATCAGCGACCACAAGTGCATAAATTATTGCTACTGGAAGCTATTGATGAACTAATCAATTTGCAGCTCAGCAGCCAGCCAGAAAAATTACCAGTGTATGATCAGGCTATTCTGTATCGTGAAATGCAATTGTTTCCAGATTGGTTTATCAATAAAGAGTTGAATCTGCCCCTTACTCCTGCTCAAAATCAATTATGGCAACAAACGGTTGACACTATTTTGCCGAAAATTACCAATCAGCCATTAGTATATGTGCACCGAGATTTTATCGTGCGTAATATCATGTTAACCCAAGAGCGCCCAGGTATTTTGGATTTTCAGGATGCGCTGTATGGTCCGATTACCTATGATTTAGTATCTTTATTACGCGACGCTTTTATAGAATGGGAAGAAGAATTTGTACTTGATCTGGTTATCCGCTACTGGGAAAAAGCCCGAGCAGCAGGTTTACCGGTAAGAACAGATTTTGACCAGTTTTATCATGAATTTGAAATGATGGGCGTGCAGCGCCATTTAAAAGTCGCAGGTATTTTTGCGCGTTTGTATTATCGTGACGGCAAGGATAAATATCGCGGGGAAATCCAACGTTTTCTACATTATTTGCGCAAGACCAGCCGTCGTTACCATGAATTGCATTCACTTCATCGGTTGATAACGGAATTAACCGGTACAGAAGAAACACAGATTGGTTATTCTTTTTAAGATCAATGATAAATACCCAGCTTTTTTAATTAAATACGTTGATCATCGATAATATAATCAGGCCTGATCTTAAGCAGGCTTTTTTTATTGCAAATAACCAATTAATGATACAAATAACATATCCAATTGAGCTTAAATTAGTTAGAACTATTAAATTAATTAATGTTTGGGCAAATACCCATCAAAACGAGTAGTTTTACCCTGATATTGAAATGCTGGCTGGTTATCAGCTAAAAATATTCCATTACTCGGACGTTTAACCACTACTCTTTTTTGGGCCAATTTTTGTGCAGTGGCGAGTAAAGCTTTATCATTTTCCAGATCAGCATTACCCAAAAGCTGATGAAAATAGGCCATTTCCTTTTTTACTGCGGCTGATTTCTGCTTTTGTGGGTACATGGGATCTAAATAAACAACATCTGGTAAAGGATATAGTTGCTGCTTTTGCGGTAGAGTCAAAATACTACCATAATGCAACTGGATATGCTGAGTAATTTCAGCCGCATGGACGTCAGTGGCAGCACGAATTAATCCATCTTTCAATAATAGATAAATAATAAAATTATGCTCAAATACCACTACATCAAGCGCTAATGAGGCCAAAACAAACGCATCACGACCTAAGCCTCCGGTTGCATCCCAGACCAATGGCTGATTTTTTACTTGAACTGCACGAGCAATCAACTCGCCGCCACCAAATAATCGGCGATGACGTAACTTACCTTGCACAAAATCAACACGCACAACACCTTTATCACCCGACCGAGCTAAACCAAGGCCACCATCATCATAAATTAAATACAAACCCTGTTTTGGAGGTTGAGATTGAATGATTATCTTGCTATTTACAAGTAGAGGTTGTAAGTGCTCCTGTAACCAATCTGGCAATGGAACCATACAAATTAAAATAGAAAGAGATTCGACCATCAGCTAATACCCAGTCGTTCCATTCGATAGCGCATTGAGCGAAAACTGATGCCTAGCAATTTTGCCGCTTGTGTCCGGTTGTAACGAGTATGTACCAAAGCTTGCTCAAGAATGCGACGTTCAACCTCATCCAGATAATCTTGAATTTGTGTGCGCCCAAGACAAAAATTTTCCAACGATTCTGTAGTGGCTGAATTCTTCAGCTCAGGTGCAGATGGTGTATTATCTTTAGAATGAGTAACCAGCGGAAAGCTCTGAATCTGTAGATCATCAATATCAATCTGATTGTTCTTAGACAGTGCTACCGCCCGTTCCAGAATATTTTCCAATTCGCGAAAATTACCAGGATAATTGTATTGCCATAAGGCCTTCTGAGCAGCAGGTGTAAGCTTAAGGTGTTCACTGTGTGGAATTCGGCGCAACAGAATCCTGATTAGGTCGGGAAGGTCATCGCGTAATTCACGCAAAGGTGGCATGCTTATAGAGACGACATTAAGACGATAGAATAAATCCTGACGAAACTGTCCTGACTCAACTAGTGCATTCAAGTCTTTATGGGTTGCACAGATTAAACGCACATCAATCTGTTTTTCTTCCATCTCTCCAATTCTGCGCACCGCTCGCTCTTGAATTACTCGCAATAACTTAACTTGCATGGAAAGTGGTAGATCGGCTACCTCATCCAGAAATAAAGTACCCCCATTAGCATATTGAAAAAAACCATCTTTGTCTTTTTCTGCACCGGTAAAACTACCTTTTTTATAGCCAAAAAACTCACTTTCCATCAAAGCTTCTGGGATAGCTCCACAATTAACCGCAACAAAAGGTTTATTCTGACGGGATGATTGCTCATGTATACTACGTGCCGCCTGCTCCTTACCACTGCCAGACTCTCCAGCAATATAGACAGGCACATTGGTATTGGCCAATTTAGCCACTAACTGACGAACTTCTGCTATTAATGGTGAATTCCCAAGTAAACGCTCCTTTGGATGATGTTTTTCCATATCGGTTACATTTTTTTCGTTTTGTTGAGAATTTTTGGCTGGAACCTTAATTTTATTAGTTGTTTTATCTGTTGATAAAACTTCCGTCTGATCATTATTAATTTTAATTACAGACTTAACCAACGTACGCAACTGTGCTAGAGTAATTGGTTTTTGCAAATAATCAAATGCCCCATTTTTCAGCGCTTCTACTGCTTGTTCTGCACTACCATAAGCGGTAATCACAGCCACTGGGGTATCAAGATTTTTAGCAAGGATATAATCCACTACCTCCAATCCTGAACCGTCCGGCATACGCATATCAGTCAAAACCAGCGAAAAATCCTGTTTATCAAGTGCTTTTTTGGCTTCTACAACGCCAACAGCTGTTTGGACTGATAGACCCATTTTAATTAATGTTATCTCCATCAGATCACGAATATCAGCCTCATCATCTATGACCAGTACCGGTTTTTTTAAATCAATTTGATTACTCATCTAGCATCCTTGGTAAAATCAGTTCGAATCCATTAATTTCGGAGCGATAACTCAACTGACCATGATTAGCCTGAGCAAGTTCACGGGCCACATATAATCCTAATCCTGTACCGGTGGACTCTGTAGTAAAAAATGGCTCAAACAAACGTAACTGATTCTCCACACTAACCCCTTTACCATTATCAATCACCACAATGGCTATTTTATCCTGACCACGTTCGCGTGCTAAAACCTGTATAGAATCATTATCCTGTCTGCTATGCCGCCAGGCATTATTCATCAGATTCCACATAATTTGCTGTAAATGAACAGGATCACACCAAATATTCGTATGAATATTATCCATAGACATGCGAATACACTTTTCTGCCTGTGGATTAATGATTGTAAATTCATGAACAAAAGCTGACCAGAATGATTTGAAATTTACACAATGTTTATCTATTTTGTCACGTTTATTCAACGTACTGATATCTTCCAGCATTTTATCAATACGGCCGATATTATTATCGATTATATTAAACAGATGTAATCGCCCTGAATTCTGCTCGTCTTCCTGTAATAGCCCGTTCGCCTGACGGATAGCAGACAAAGGATTACGTATCTCATGCGCCAGATTGGCTGTCAGCTGTCCTAAGGAAGCCAGTTTGATAGCCATTGCCTCCTGATCAATTTCTGTTTCTGATCGCATTGATAGAATTAATAAAGGCTTATTGGCTTCATGTAACATCCGCACCCGCACCCGCATCGGCCATTTGCTTAATGTACACTTGCACTCAAAAAAATATCTTTTACGCCGTTGCCACTCAATCTGAATTTCACGAAATAAAGCGGTTTTTTTATCAACCAGTAAATCAGGAAAAAAATTTTGTGCCCGACGATTCAACAACCAGACGACTCCAGCTTCGTCCAGCACAACTACGGCTTCCTGTACAAAGTTAAATGCCCGAACCAGTAAATTCTTATAATTAGTCAACAGCTGTGACTGGATAAGCTGCTGATTTTGTGACCGTGCTAACGTCTTAGCTACAAAAGCAGTCAAACCAGCTACCAGAAAAGCCGCAACAATCAACATGATGGCTATTGAACATATACGAATATTAATATAGCTCAATCCCATGCGAGTGATTTGCAAGACCGTAATAATAGTAATCAGCAATGCAACATAACCGGCATAAACCATCGGATAGCGACCACGACTAAACAGACAGGCCGAAGCAACAAATGGCAAAATTAAAATACCAAAACCACTATCGACACCACCGCCCATACTCATCAACCATGCAATCATGGTGATGTCTACTACCGAATAAACATTAGGTAATGCATCTGTCTGATTTTGCCAACGAGGGACCAGCATGGAAATAAGTATCAAAAACCCATAAATGCTGATCCAACTGTATAATTCAATTTTATTAAAAGTTGCTACGGATAATCCTAGCCCATCTACATCACGGGTAAGGACATAAAAAGTCATAATCGAAAACAGCAAACTTACCCGGGCAATATTCAGTAAGGCTGAAAGTCTGTCCAGATAAGGTTGCCAGCCAACTATTCCTTTTTTCATAACCCTTAACTCTTAGTGGTTAAATTATTATGGATAGCAATGATACTACCATTAACAGACAGTTCTTTCCCTTTATGACCGCGTTTATTGGCTATATCTTGGATACGTAATCTCTCCTTATGATTGGCTCCGCGCTTACCACGCGTTTCCAACATAAATTCTGCGCCTTCAATCAGAGTAACAAATTCAAGTATACCCCCTTTTGGCAAGCTCATTAACTGCAAACCACGGCCTTTACTCATGACTTTCAATTCACTTAAAGGAAAAGCAAGTAAACGATTGGCATTTGATATAGATACGACATTGATATTCTCGGGTGAAGTCATCCCTGTAGCCGAAATGCTGACCGGAGGCAACATTGCTTCATGGGCATTGAGTGTCATCACTACCTTGCCATTTTTAGTTCGACTGACCAGATCTTTCATCTGTGCCATGAAGCCATAACCACTACTATTGGCAAGTAAATAATACTGATCAGGCAAGGCACTGGCTACAGCGATAATTTCAACCCCTTTTGCTAATTCAACTAAAGACCCTACTGGAACACCGTCTCCTCGACCTCCAGGAATACTGGCCGCATCAACGGTATAAGTACGTCCCTGCGAGTCCAACAAAACAACTGGCCAGATACTACGACCTTCTACTGTTTGTAATAAATCATCACCTTCTTTAAAAGTGGTCTGACTTAAATCCAGATTATGGCCAGCCCGAGTCTTTAGCCAGCCTTTTTTCGATAATACTAATGTAATCGGTTCATCAGCAGTTGTTTGGGTTAATGTGGCTCGTTCCGCAGCTTGAATTAAAGTACGACGTTTATCACCATAATTTTTGGTATCCGTCTCAATTTCTTTGATAACCAATTTCTTTTTCGCTTTTTCATCCCGCAATAAGGAGGTTATTCTATCCCGCTCCTGTTGCAATTTAGCTAATTCTGTTTCGAGTTTGATCCACTCCAGACGAGCCAGCTGTCGTAAACGAATTTCGAGTATATCTTCTGCCTGCGTGGCACTTAAACCAAATGCAGACATCAGTTCGCTTCTTGGTTCTTCAGATTCCCTAATTACCCGAATTACTTCATCAATGTGTAAAAAGGCAATTTGTCGGCCTTCAAGAATATGAATTCGTTTTTCAACCTGATCAAGACGATATTGTAAGCGGCGAGTAATAGTCAATATGCGAAAATTTAACCATTCACGTAAAATTTCACTTAAACTTTTTTGTGCTGGTCTATTATCCTGACCCATCATTACTAGATTGATTGACACATTACCTTCAAGACTGGTTTGAGCCATCAATGTATTCATAAAATCATCGGGATTTTGGCGACTGGATTTCGGCTCAAATACCAGTCGTACTGGAGCCATTCCATCTGATTCATCTCTTACCCGATCTAAAAGAGATAACATTAAGGTACGAGTATTTTGTTGATCATGAGACAGATTTTTCTTACCGGTTTTGGGTTTAGGATTGGTCTGCTCTTCAATTTCGGCTAAAATCTTCTGTGCTGACACGCCCGGTGGTAATTCAGTGACTATTGCACGCCAATGCCCGCGCGCCAATTTTTCGATTTCATAGCGTGCCCGCACGCGGATGCTACCTTTTCCCTGTGCATAAATAGCCTGTATATCTTCTTTCTTACTGATAATTTGAGCTCCACCCGCAAAGTCAGGCCCTGGGATGTGTTCCATCAAAGCAGCAGTATCAAGATCAGGTTGTTTTAATAATGCAATCGCTGCTGCACTGACTTCACACAGGTTATGCGAGGGTATTTCTGTTGCCAAGCCTACTGCAATTCCAGATGCCCCGTTAAGCAGTACCATTGGCAAACGTGCTGGTAATACCGTTGGCTCAACAAAAGCACCGTCATAGTTAGGAATAAAATCGACCGTTCCCATGTCAATTTCAGAAAGCAGTAATTCAGCCATTGGTGTTAGTCTGGCTTCGGTATAGCGCATAGCGGCGGCACTATCACCATCACGAGAGCCAAAATTACCAATTCCGTCTATCAAGGGGTAACGTAAAACAAAATCTTGTGCCATACGTACCATTGCGTCATACGCAGAGGCATCACCGTGTGGGTGATATTTACCAAGAATTTCACCGACAACACGGGCCGATTTGACTGGTTTGGCACCATGTACAAGCCCCATGTCTTTCATTGCATACAAGATGCGTCGCTGGACTGGTTTCTGACCATCTGCAACATCTGGCAGAGCACGCCCCTTAACCACACTCATAGCATAGGATAGGTAAGCCTGTTCAGCGTATTGGCCAAGTAATAAAAAATCATCGTTATGATTAGGCTGTTGAGTTATATCGTTCATATTAAATTGACTTAACTATTTTACGGGAAATAAGTCATATACTTTTATTGTAAGGGATTAATGTTTAGTCACCAAAACTGAATATAATTTTCCAGATTAAATTAATAATTTTTATTAACTATTATTTGCAAACATTGATTATAATTACGTTAGTTTAATCGACAAAACTGTCGTTTTTAACCTCGCTCAAAACCTGTTCATTCCCCTATCTAACATTATCAAAACGGAAATAATTCGGTATCAATTAAAAAAGCTGTCCAGAATCATTCTGGACAGCTCCATTAATTAAATACAATTAATCAGCCTGACGACGAATCACGGCAGGAATTTCAAAATCATCCAATACAGACTGGTTAGAAAAATCGGCAGCAGCTAGATTCATGCTGCGTGCACTACGACCGGAGCGCACCACACTCCCAATATCCGGATACGCATCATCAGTACCAGTAGCTTGCGCAGCATGAACTACGCGCAAATTACTTGACTGTTGCTGATGTAGATTTTTCTGCTCTTGTAATCCAGTAGCAATGATGGTCACGCGGATTTCTCCTTCTTCCATACTTTCATCTTCTGATGTACCGTATTTCAAAGCAGCGTCTGGATGTGCATATTCGTCAACCATGCTCATGATTTCTTTATATTCAGACATTTTTAGACAACCCGGAGCAGTGGTAATGTTTACCAATACACCTTGTGCGCCATCTAAAGTTACATCATCCAGTAAAGGACTGGCAATCGCCTGTTCGGTAGCGATACGGGCACGATCTACACCATGCGCACTACCGGATCCCATCATCGCCATGCCCATAATACTCATAACGTTTTTAACATCAGCAAAATCCAGATTGATGATACCCGGATTTGTAATTACTTCAGCAATGCCAGCCACCGCATTACACAAAACACTATCGGCAGCACGGAAAGCTTCCCGCATACTAATATCTTCACCCAAAGCAGACATCAATTTGTCATTCGGAATCACGATCAAAGAATCAACGGTATTTTTCAATATTTCAATACCATCATTAGCAACTTGAATACGTTTACCTTCGTACTCGAAAGGACGGGTAACCACAGCTACAGTAAGAATACCTAATTCTTTTGCAAGTTCAGCCACGACTGGAGCAGCACCGGTTCCGGTACCACCCCCCATTCCTGTAGTGATAAACAGCATATTAGCTCCACGGATGGCATCGGCCAAAGACTCACGATCCTCCATTGCCGCATTACGACCAATTTCTGGATCAGCCCCTGCCCCCAAACCGCGAGTTAAATTGTTACCCAGCTGAATACGTTTTGAAGCCTTGCTGTTCTGCAAGCTTTGCGCGTCAGTATTAGCACTGATAAATTCAATACCACCTACTGCATTTTCTACCATGTTATTTATAGCATTACAGCCACCACCACCAATACCGATTACTTTAATCACTGCGGCACCGACAGCTGCATCTACTACATCATATACCAGTTGCATTTACGTCTCCTGACAAAATCCACGCTTTGATTTTATTCATTGTATAAACAGCTTCATTATATAGACACTTCTATCCTTTGCGCAAAATTTATGTCATATAAAATATACTTTAAGTTAAAAATTGTCTTTAAACCATGCCTGAAATTTACCTAACCACGACTGTTTAGGTTCATTATTCACCTGCACTGGCCCATCAATTTTGCTATCGTCCTCACTTGCTGCTTGCAATAAACCTATTGCAGTTGCATAACGTGGATTACGTATTCGCTCTGATACGCCACCCATTTCTTTTGGAACACCAATACGTGTTGGCAGATTGAACACGTCCTCAGCTAATTCCACCATACCAGGTAACAATGAAGCACCGCCAGTCAAAACAATGCCAGAAGTCAGTACATCTTCTGGAAAACCGGAGCGACGCAACTCATTCAATGTTAATTCGAGAATTTCTTCTACTCTAGGACCAATGACACTGGCCAGAGTACGCCGAGAAATCTGCCGCGGATTACGATCTCCTACACTAGGCACCTCAACCATGTCTTCTAGTCCGCCCATCGTTGCCAAGGCCACACCATGGTTTATTTTGATGTATTCAGCAGCACTGTGCGGTGTTCGCAAAGCTTGTGCCAAATCTTTAGTAATCAAATCGCCAGCAACAGGGATAACTGCCGTATGTCGAATCGCACCATTAGTATACACAGCAATATCCGTAGTACCACCACCAATGTCAATAACGCAAACACCTAGATCTTTTTCATCTTCGGTCAATACCGCCTGCCCGCTGGCTAAGGGCTGCAATATCATTTTATTGATATGCAGATCACAACGGTTAACACATTTCTGGATATTCTGCATCGCTGTAACCGCACCAGTGATGATATGGATACGTGTATCCAGCCGGACACCACTCATCCCAATAGGTTCGCGTACACCCGGCTGATTATCAATAATAAATTCTTGTACTACCGTATGGAGGATATCATGATCAGGTGGAATATTAATAGCCTTAGCCGTTTCGATTGCCCGATCAATATCAGCCTGACTAACTTCCCCATCCTTGATCTTAACCACACCCTGTGAGTTGAAACTGCGAATATGATTACCAGCTATCCCAGTTGTGACCGTATTTAACGGTACATCAGCCATCATCTGAGCTTCTTCCATAGCCTGCTTGATCGCTTGTGCCGTGGTTTCAATATTAGTAACCATTCCGGCTTTTAAACCGCGTGATGGTGCTTGCCCTAAACCAACAATGTGAATTTCGCTGTCTTCCTGCACTTCACCTATCAGGGCAATTACTTTAGACGTACCGATATCCAATGCACTGATGTATTTTTTACCTTTAATCATGGTCATCACTTTAAAAACATATAATCAATTGTTTT
This sequence comes from Snodgrassella sp., assembly GCA_024103515.1. GTDB lineage: Bacteria > Pseudomonadota > Gammaproteobacteria > Burkholderiales > Neisseriaceae > Snodgrassella. The sequence continues at coordinate 53,711 of JAGGIK010000004.1, forward strand.
GCTTAACTAAACCAGTCATAGTACAGATTGGATGCTATCCATATTTACTGCCGACGGCTCACTAACGCTATCCTGAAGTTGCGGTTTATTTTTATACCGCAACGCAAACCCATCAGGGTAACGTAAATCCACGTAATCAATATCTTTGGCCTGGCTATGCAATACTTGCGGCCAGGCCCAAACAAAACGAGACAAACGCGTTTCTACATTTTCCCGACCCAAACGCAGGCTGATACCATTGTCCAATACTATATCCCAAGCCGATCGATTACTTAAATGCAACTCATGGATATGCAAACCTGTTGGCTGAAGCAAATTTTCGAATATTAACAAATTCATTGCCATAAAGCGAACAGAACTTTCTGATCCCACTAGTAATGGCAAATTATCCTGCAACTGGGCCTCAAATAACTCTCCATTAGCATCAACCAGTTGCCGATTTCCTCGGCGGGCAATCGGTGTTCGTTCGTTTATTTTCAATAAAACTGTATCAGGCCATATTCTCTTCACATGCGCTTTGGCCACCCAAGGAAGCTTGGCAAACTCTGTACGGGCAGCATTAACATTTACAGTAAAAATATTGCCATACAAATACTTTTTACTGATAGATTCTATTTCAGCAGTCTGCACGTGTTTCAGAGGTTCCGCAACCTTAATTTGACGCACAGGAAAATAAGATGAATGAACCAACCATATCCCACCAGCTGTCAATAAGCACAATGCTATACATAAATACAGCCAGCGATAAAGCCGCTTTAACGCAATAGCATTATCCCAAAGTCGCATGGCTTAAAATTTCAACACACAAATCTTCAAAACTCAAGCCAATTTCATTGGCCGCTTTAGGCACCAGACTATGGCCAGTCATTCCTGGTACAGTATTGACTTCAAGTATAAAGATCTTTCCATCTTCATCCCGCAAAAAGTCTACCCTCCCCCAGCCTTGACCACCCAAGGCTTCAAAAGCCCGCAAGGCTAAGTCACGCATATGCTGCTCATCAACTTCTGTTAGATCCGCCGGACAAAGATAAACGGTATCATCACGTTGATATTTGGCCTCATAATCGTAAAAATCGGTAGCGGGTATGATTTTGATGCTAGGCAAAGCACGATTGCCTAGAATGGCACAAGTATATTCCCCACCATTAATTGCTCGTTCAGCCAGTATTTCACCATGATATTGTTGCAATTGCTGATATGCTTTAGCCAGTTCGCCATTCTTTCTAATTTTAAGTACACCCACACTGCTGCCTTCTGCAGCCGGTTTAACAAATAATGGCAGTCCCAGTTCAGCCTCAATAGCCGCAAAATCACTGTCATCATTTAATACTACAAATGGCACACAAGGCAGCCCCACACCCTGCCATACCAAGCGACTGCGGAATTTATCCATACCTAAAGCGCTAGCGGCCACACCACAACCGGTGTAGGGAATACCCAGTGCTTCTAAAGCTCCCTGAACCACCCCATCTTCTCCGAAAGAGCCGTGTAATATATTAAAAGCACGGGTAAATTTCTCACTGACCAAATCAGAAAGTGGTTGATGCTTTGGATCAAAGATATGAGCATCTACACCTTTGCTCTTTAATGCGGCCAATATGGCTGCACCACTGGCCAATGAAACTTCACGTTCACTCGAAAAACCACCCATCAAGACGGCAACTTTACCAAAATTATTCATTGTTATAATTCTTTCTATTTTAATGACTGCTATTAATGTGTTCGTAGCAAACAATTAGTTCTGTATATTCATCGCAGCTTCAATCAACATTGAAGGCACTTTGTTGATACTGCCTGCCCCCATATTGAGTAATACATCACCATCCTGCAACACATTTAATAAAGTTGAAGCCATTTCATCGACATCAGCTACATAAATTGGTTCTATTTTCCCCAGTACCCTGATGGCGCGCATCAGCGCTTTACTGTCAGCAGCAACAATGGGATCTTCACCTGCAGTATATACATCTGTTAATACTACACTATCAGCTTTTGTCAATACTTGCACAAAATCTTCAAATAAGTCGCGCGTGCGCGTATACCGGTGCGGTTGAAAAGCCACTACCAGTCGTTGTTGAGGATATGCACCACGCGCTGCCTCAATAGTTGCCGTCATTTCGACCGGATGATGGCCATAATCATCGATAACTAAAGCTTTACCACCAAGAGGTAAGGCAATTTCACCATAATTTTGAAAACGCCGTCCAACACCCGCAAAATTTTCCAGCCCTTGCCGTATGGCCGAAACAGGAACATCAATTTCCAAAGCCACACCGATAACAGCCAAAGCATTTAACACATTGTGACGACCAGGCATGTTTACCGTCACACTAAAAGGTTTGATTCCTTTTTTTCGGGTGTGGACGTCAAAACACATTCTGGAACCACAGGTGGAAATATTAGTAGCATATAAATCGGCACTATTATCCAATCCGTAAGTGACATATGGTTTCTGAATTTTGGGCAGAATCTGCCGTACATGTTCACTATCAGTACATAGAAATGCCTTACCGTAAAATGGCATGCGGTGCACGAAATCGATGAATGCCTGATGTAATTTTTCGATGTCATGATCATAAGTATCCATATGATCTGTATCGATATTGGTAACCACCGTAAACAATGGAGTCAAATACAGAAACGAAGCATCGGATTCATCAGCTTCAGCCACAATATATTCACCTTTACCCAGTTTAGCATTACTGCCAGCAGCATTTAAACGGCCACCAATAACAAACGTGGGATCTAACCCAGCAGCGGCCAGCACCGAAGCTGTCAGGCTTGTAGTGGTCGTTTTACCATGAGTACCACCAATGGCTACGCCACGACCGAAACGCATAATCTCGGCCAACATCATTGCCCGCGGAATGACCGGGATCTTATGTGCTGCTGCAGCCACCACTTCAGGATTATTTTTCCTAACCGCGGTGGAAGTAACCACTACATCTGCGCCAGCAATATTTTCAGCGTTGTGTCCTTTAAAAATACTGACACCAATTGACCGCAAATGTCTAGTAGCCGCATTATCGGCCAGATCTGAACCACTGATATGATAGCCTTCATTATGCAATACCTCAGCAATTCCACACATACCTGTGCCACCAATGCCGACGAAATGGATATGGTGGATGCGATCTTTCATATTTTCTTTCATGCTTTGTAACTTTTCTTTATACTTTCATCTGAATACGACAAAGTCTGCAAGTGAATAAAACAATTCTAATTTTTATTGAGAACGCAGCTTTCTATCTCTTTGACCACTTTGTCTACACTATCTGGCTGAGCCAATGCTCGTGCTTGAATAGCCATCTGTAAACACTGCTCACGTGATAAGTCTGCCAGTAAAGAATGTAATAAATTTGCCGTTAGTCTCGATTGAGGTAATAAAACCGCAGCGCCATTTTTTACCATAAATTGTGCATTAGCTGTCTGATGATCATCGACAGCGTGTGGATATGGCACTAAAAAAGCGCCTGCACCAGCAGCGGTCAATTCCGCGATAGTAAGCGCACCCGCACGACAAATGACAAGATCAGCCTGACGATAAGCTGAAGGTATGTCGGTTATGAATTCTATACAGCAAGCTTCCACGCCTAGCTGCTGATAATTCTGCTGAAGATCTACCAATTTATTACGACCAGACTGATGTGTGATTTTCGGTCGTTGTTCTACAGGCAACAATGCGATGGCTTGAGGCACAATCTGATTGAGGGCATCAGCACCTAGACTACCCCCTACTACTAAAATACTCAGCACACCTTGCCTGTCACTAAAGCGCTGTTGCGGCGTCGGCAAATTAGCAATGTCTGCTCGTACTGGGTTACCAACCAATCCGTTCTTATTGGTAAACACATTTGGAAAAGCATACAATACAATATTGGCAAATTTAGCTAATACTTTATTAGATAAACCAGCAATAGCATTCTGCTCATGCACAATCAATGGTAAACCACTTGCTTTGGCGGCTATACCACCAGGAAAAGTTACAAAACCCCCAAAACCAATTACTGCATCAATACCGTGTTTTTTTATAATTTTACGAGCAGCTATAATGGTTTTTATCAATGTAAATGGCAATAATAGTTTTCGCTTTAGTCCATTTCCACGAATGCCCTTTATTGCCAGCGTTTCCAACCGAATATTATATTGAGGTACTAATCGCGCTTCCATCGCCCCTTCACTGCCGAGCCATATAATACGATGACCATGTTGTTGTAATGCCTCAGCTACTGCCAATGCAGGGAAAATATGTCCGCCCGTGCCTCCAGCCATAAGCATAAAGGTTTTAGTACTCATTATCTTTTCCGCTTTTAATCTGCATGTGATTTATTCACACTTTAAAACCACGCATGACACGACGATTTTCATAATCCACGCGTAACAATAACGCTACGCAGATTAAGACAATAATGATCGCCGAACCACCATATGATAGCAAGGGCAATGTTAATCCCTTAGTTGGTAATAAACCGATATTTACACCAATATTAAAAAAACTCTGGACACCAATCCAGATACCAATACCTTTAGCCACAAAAGAGCTATAAAACAATTCTAGATCCCGAGCTTGCTTACCAATCGAAAAAGCGCGAACCATCAGCCAGATATAGCAAAACATCAGCACAAGAATGCCAATGAAGCCAAACTCTTCACCAATTACAGCAAGAATAAAATCCGTATGCGCTTCTGGCAGATAGAAACGTTTCTCCAGACTAGCACCTAACCCAACGCCAAACCAACCACCGCGGCCGATCGCCATTAATGAATGCGTTAGCTGATAACCCTTACCTAATGGATCAGCCCAAGGATCAAGAAAACCAGTTACCCGTGCCAAACGATAAGGTTCAAATAACACCAACACGATCATAGCAACCAGACCAAAACCAACTACGGCCAGAAACCATCGAAAAGGCAGACCAGCCAAAAATAACAATCCTATAGATATAACGGACACAACCACAAACGAACCAAAATCCGGTTCCAACATGATTAGTCCTAATCCCAGTCCAATTGGAATGCCAGCAAACCAAACTTTCTTGAATTCTTTCAATATTTCTGCTCGACGAGTAAAAAAACTAGATAGATATAAGATTATCGCCAGCTTAAATATTTCTGTTGGCTGCACATTAAAAATACCTAGATTTATCCATCGTTTAGCACCATTAATTTCACGCCCCATCGCCAGCACCACAACCAGCATTACCAGACTGAACAACAATATTAATGGCGTGAGCATCTTCCAAGTACGTAAAGGTATACGCACTGCAATTAGACCTAACAATCCTCCGCAGGTCAGGAACGCGGCCTGACGGATTAAATAAAAATATTTACTTCCACCATCATGCGAAGCGTAAGCAATCGAAGCTGAGTACACCATGATCAGACTGAAGCTGGTCATTAATACCACCATCCATAGCAATGATTGATCGAAAGTGGCACCACGACGTAACAACTTACGGTCTAATAAGCGTGACTCTGTGATCATCTTTTACTCCTGCAACTGACGCACGCTATGAATAAATACTTCACTACGATGGGCATAACCCTTAAACATGTCATAGCTGGCACAAGCTGGACTCAGCAGTACAATATCACCACTTTGTGCCAACGCAAAAGCCCGTTCAGTGGCCTGAGGTAAATCAGTACAATATTCTACCGGATAAGCTGTGTCCTGCAGAACCTGACCCAACTGTTTACCATCTATCCCAATTAGTAACACTGCCCGAGCTTTATTTTGCAAGGCAGAGTAAAGAGGTGTGAAATCTTGGCCCTTCCCCTGCCCACCGGCAATCAATACAATTGGACGATCAAAACCAGTTAGTGCTGCACATGTGGCACCAACATTTGTGCCTTTAGAGTCATCAATAAAAGTCACGCCCCTGATCTCAGCCACTTTTTCTACCCGATGCGGTAGACCTTTAAAATCGCAAACATATTGAATGAGTTTAGATATAGGTAAGCCAATTGCTTCACATAAAGCCAGTGCTGCCAGAGCATTGGCTGCATTGTGGTTACCTTGTAGAGATAATTCGCCTTGGTCAAGAAGTGCTTCATCATTCTTAGACAACATGCCCGCATTTAACCAGAAGTCAACTGACTGTTGTAAAGAAAACCATTTTATGGGTCGATTATGTCGAGCCATAGCACGACAGAAAACATCATCATAGTTTAATACCTGCACAGTATTCCCGCAGAAAATGTTATCTTTAGCATGTGCATAATCCAGTAAATCATTGTAACGATCCAAATGATCTTCAGAAATATTCAATACTGTTGCCGCCGTAGCATTCAGACAAGGCGTTGTTTCCAATTGAAAACTGGAAAGCTCCAACACCCACACATCGGCAGGTTTACCAGATCGAGCCATATACGCTTCTAACACTGGTGTGCCAATATTCCCAGCACACACCGTATCCAAACCGCTGCGCTGACATAAATATGCAACCAAACTAGTTGTAGTCGTTTTGCCGTTAGAACCAGTAATGGCAATAATTTTACTGTTAGTGTCTGCCAGTAAATCCGCCAAAATGGCAATATCGCCCATTATCATCCCACCAGCCTGTTTAAAAGCAATGACTTCAGGCTGCTGCGGACTCACTCCCGGACTTAAGGCCAGTATGTCATAGTCAAAAAAATCAGGTATAGAACTTAAACTATTGGTATATAAAGGTATCTGAAAACGCATAGTTAACTGTTGCCGGGTATCTTCTATTAACTTCGCATCATATCCAGCCACATTAGCACCAGCCTGAGTCAGAAATTCCAACATGGATATGCCAGTGCACCCCATACCTAAAACCAAAACTTTTTTACTATGCCAGTCAATCATGGCTCTGTCCTACAAAATTATCTAACCTCAATTATAAAAGTCAGTGTCTATCAACGAATTTTTAACGAAGATAATCCCACTAATACCAGAATCATCGTAATAATCCAGAAACGCACCACAACTTGTGTTTCCTTCCAGCCTTTTTGCTCAAAATGGTGATGGATCGGCGCCATCAGAAAAATGCGTTTTCTTCTTAATTTATAAGAACCAACCTGCAACATCACTGAGAGCGCTTCCACAACGAACAAACCTCCCATAATCACTAACACAATTTCTTGACGCACAATAACCGCTACTGTACCGAGTGCCGCACCCAAAGCCAAAGCACCAACATCACCCATAAATACCTGTGCAGGATAGGCGTTAAACCACAGAAATCCTAGACACGAACCGCAAATTGCTGCACAGAAAATAACCACTTCATTGGCACCGGGCACATGTGGCAGTTGTAAATAATGAGCAAATTCAGCATGGCCACTAACATAGGCAAAAATAGCTAAACCAGCTGCCACCAGAACCACAGGGAAAGCAGCCAGACCATCTAGTCCATCTGTAAGATTGACTGCATTGGAAGTGCCCACAATAACAAAATAAGTCAGAATCACAAAACCGATTCCGCCCAATGGATAAGCAATTTCTTTGAAGAAAGGAACGATAAATGCCGTAGCTGAACTCAAATGGGCAGCATAAAACAACACGACACCTGCCACCAAGGCAACAACAGACTGCCACAGCATTTTAAATTTGGCGGAAACACCGTTAGGATCTCTATAAACAACTTTTTTCCAGTCATCATAAAACCCGAGTGCACCCGTACTTAACATCACAAACAATAGAACCCAGATATAAGGATTAGCCAAGTTGGCCCACAACAACGTGTTTACCGCAATGGTCAGCAAAATCAAGGTCCCACCCATAGTAGGCGTACCGGACTTGACCAGATGGGTTTGCGGTCCATCATCGCGAACTGCCTGCCCTACTTTCAGCTCAGTCAGCTTTCTGATCATCCACGGTCCAAACATCAGACTTAAGCCCAGTGACGTGAGCGCCGCCATAAGTGCACGAAATGTCGTATATTGAAATAAATGAAAACCATTTACCCAGTAATGGAAAAGTTCTGCTATCCACAACAACATGGCTGTATTCCTTGTCACAGCTCATGCCGTAACGGTTAATAAAATTTAATAATATCTCTGTAACAAATATCCTTGTTCCAGAGAAAATGAATTGAATAAAACGTTCTATATTTGGACTTCAAAAAAATCTAACGATAGAAAACAAACTATTTCTCAACAAGTGCTGATACCACATCTTCCATCTGCATAAAACGTGAACCTTTTACCAAAATGGTAGTCATTTGCTGATCCCAACTACGCAAGTCTGTAATCAAATCAGCTTTGTGCTCATAAAATGCATCCATTGCACCATAGGCTTCAGCCGCATATCTGGCCTCATTGCCAATAAAAAAAGCAGCTTCAATTCCTTGATCTCTTATATAAGATCCTACTTCAGCATGCAATGCCGGTGCATTATCACCCAACTCACCAATAGCTCCCATCACAATCACTCGCGGAGCCGGAAAAGAGGAAAGCACATCAATTGCGGCTTTAAATGCATCAGGATTGGCATTATAAGTATCGTCAATGATTAATGCACCCTGCAAACTGTGCTTTTGCTGTAAGCGACCTTGGACGTTAACAAAATTCCTCAACGCCTTCAGCGCAGTTAACGGTAAACCAGCACTTAGAGCCATTGCGCTGGCGGCAACTGCATTATGCACCATATGCAAACCCAGTACCGGTAGCTCCAATGCAATGACACCGTGAAAACTATACAGATCGAAACCGATGTTCTGAGAACCTAGCACAATGTTCTCAGCATGCACATCGCCCTTATCGATGCCAAAAGTTATCGCGCGCTGATCCTTTAGCGCCATTGCATAAAGATTTACCTGCGCATCATCAGCCGGTATAAATCCGATACCTTGGTCACTTAAACCCTGATAAATTTCACTTTTTGCACGTGCAATATCAGCTACATCATCAAAACCACATCCAATATGAGCACGTAAAGCATTATTAACTAAAGCAAAATCGGGATTGGTGATTTTGGTTAAATAACTTAGCTCACCAACATGATTCATGCCCATTTCAATTACTGCATAGCGATGGCGTGTAGTCAATTGCAACAAAGTCAGAGGCAAGCCAATGTGATTATTAAAATTACCGACAGTAGCCAGTACTGCCTGATCGCCTACGTAAGAACGCAGAATAGTGGCCAGCATTTCTTTAACTGTGGTTTTACCGGCAGAGCCTGTAATACCAAACACCTGCAATTTAGGATTAACCGCCATTCTCCACGCATGCGCCAACTGTCCCAGTGCTTTTACTGTGTCTTCAACCAGTAGACAGCGATCCTGCCCAATAAAATCTGCTCGACTGACAATACATAATAAAGCTCCTTTAGCCAGAGCATCTTTAACAAAATTATGCCCATCGAAATTCTCGCCTTTGATGGCTACAAATACATCACCTGCCTGTAGCGTGCGACTATCAATCACCACTCGGCTCACAGCTGCATTGACAACAGACGGTAACCGGCCAAAAGTCTGATAAATAAAATTTAAATCAAGTATTAGCATCATTTCTATTTTTATAACCGACATTAAACACGCTGCGCTAAGGCACTCTGAGCCACCTCAAAATCAGAAAAATGGTGTTTGACACCATTTATCTCCTGGTAGGTTTCATGACCTTTACCAGCAATTAAAATAATATCGTCTAGTGCAGCATGCTTTACTGCATAATGAATAGCAGCAAACCGGTCTGATTCCACCAGTGCTGCATTTAGCACAGCAGGCAATATATCATTAATAATCTTTTGTGGGTCTTCAGTCCTAGGATTATCACTGGTGACAACCACACAATCGGCTCCTGCTACTGCCGCTGCCCCCATCAAAGGGCGCTTACCAGCATCACGATCTCCGCCACAACCAAAAATACACCACAACCGAGCGTGACTTGGTTTGAGTTCCTGCAAGGTAGCCAGTGCTTTTTCTAGCGCATCCGGCGTATGGGCATAGTCTACTACCACAAGAGGCTGATTGTTTTCGCTTAGGCAATCCATACGACCTGGAGCCGGCTTTATCTCCGGCCAAACAGACACAACATCCTTAAATGCAAAACCATTGACACATAAAATGCCTACGCAGGCAGCCAAATTTTGTGCATTAAAACGCCCAAGCAAACGGGTATACACATCAGCCTTCCCCCATGGCGTAGTCAAATGTAACTGCATCTGGCTGGAGTTGACTTTAAAATGATCAATATGGATGTCAGCTTCGGAATGAAAACCATAGGAATAAACTGCCAATTGCGGGCAGTTGCGGCGCAGATTCTGATTAAGCTGTGCACCAAAATTATCATCTATATTTATAATTGCATGACGCAAACCCTGCCAGTAAAACAGCGATTCCTTACAGCTACCGTAAGCATCAATATTAAGATGATAATCAAGGTGATCACGGGTTAGATTAGTAAACACCGCACTGGTGAATGGAATACCAACCACACGACTCTGATCCAATCCATGACTGGAAACTTCCATAGCTACCGCTTTGGCACCTTCATCGGCAAAACGCTTAAACCATGTTTGATTGGAAACCGCATCCATAGTAGTATTGCTACTGCTGTGCAGCTGCTGCCAGTAACCATTACCTACCGTTCCCATAACAGCGCATTTTCTTCCCAGTCTTTCAGTTGCCTGAGCTAGCCACTGTGATATAGAAGTCTTGCCGTTAGTACCAGTTATCCCCCAGATAGTTAATTCTTTACACGGATAATCATAACAGGCAGCCGCCACCAGACCAGCACGTTGCCTCAGATTGGACACACCGGCATTAGGAACATTCCAGTTATCTAACCAACTGAACTTACCGTCATCATCCCAGAAAACAAACGCTGCACCATTATCTATTGCAGCCTGAATATAATCACGACCATCTACATATTCACCCTGACAAGCAACAAAAACATCACCGGGTTGGATTTGCCGACTGTCAACTCGTAATGTTTTGCCTGCAATTAATGCATGCTCTTGCACACTAATTGAATATTCAGACAAGAATTTTTTCAACGAAAACATAGTTTGATCATTTCAACAAATTTGTAGCGCAATATAAAACAGACAACCTGCATTAAATACAGGTTGCTGTTGAATTAATTTGTGGCTAATCGGTGCTTATCTTTAATCGGTTTAGTAGGCGCAATTCCCAGCACATTTAAAGTACCAGACATTACATCATGAAATACCGGACCAGATACAGAACCACCATAATACCCATTAACCGTCGGATTCTGAATATTTACAGCCACAATTATTCGTGGATTATCCGCAGGAGCAAACCCGATAAAGGTTGCCATATGTTTAGTAGCCGAATACTGACCATTAACCAACATTCGTGCCGTACCTGTTTTAGCAGCAACATCATAACCATCAATGGCTCCCTGTGAGCCGGTACCGCCAGGTTGCGTAACTGCTATCATCATGCGCCGAACAACTCGAGCTGTTTCCGGTTTAATAATCTGCTCACCCTGTGGTCTGGTTTTTAGCTTCTGGAAGCTGACCGGCAACAGCATGCCATCATTGGTGAATATCGTATAGGCTCGAGCCAACTGTAACAAGCTCATTTGAATTCCATAACCAAAAGACATGGTAGCCTGCTCAATAGGTCGCCACTTATGCCAGTCACGCACCAACCCAGATGTTTCTCCTGGAAAACCGGAATTCATACGTCGTCCGAAGCCGATAGAAGTATACAGGTTATACATTTCTTCTGGCGTAAACATCGCAGAAATTTTACTTGTTCCTACATTGGATGACTTTTGAATAATACCGCGCACATCTAAATGCGGATAATTGTGCGTATCTCGCACTGTAGCCGGACCAATATTATAAGGCATAGTATTAAAACTACTGGTGGGGCGGATTTTGCCACTATCCAGACCTTTAGCAATCGCAAAGGGTTTCATAGCACTGCCCGGTTCAATCATATCAGTCACAGCCCGATTACGTCGTGCATCACTGTTGGATGCCCCTGGATTATTTGAATCGTAGCCGGGTGAGTTAACCAGTGCTAAAATCTCTCCGGTTTTACCATCTAAAACCACTACTGAACCAGCAGCAGCTTGATGATAATGCATTGCTTTTTGCAATGAATCATAAGCGATAGACTGAATACGCTGATCTAGGGACAACACCAAATCAGTACCATTCTGCGGTGGATGATTTCGTGGTGAATCTAAACTATCAACAATATTGCCTTTATTATCGCGCAGTACTACTTTAGCACCGTCAACACCATGCAAAATCTTTTCATTGGATAGTTCTAATCCTTCCTGTCCTTTGCCATCAATGTTGGTAAAACCGATAATATGAGAAAAAATCAGTCCCATAGGATAATGGCGTTTACTCTCCTGCTGAAATGCTAGACCTTTAATATTCAATGCTGCCACCTTTTCAGCTTTTTCAAGAGGTAATTGTCTTTTTAAATAAACAAAATCCTTATTACGGCTTAGACGTTGCTGAATAACCTCCACTGGGACATCAATCAATTCTGACAACTGTATCAGCTGTGCTTCACTGGGCATAGCTGTCATGGCGGATGGAACCGCATACAAAGAATCGGCTGGAGCACTGATAGCCAGTGCGGCACCAGTACGATCAGTAATCATGCCACGGGAAGCAGTCAGAGAAATAGTGCGTACAAAGCGCTGGTTCCCCTGCTCTTTCAGGAAATCGTGTTTTTCTGTCTGCAAATATACGCCTCGCCCAACCAGCATTGCAAAAGCCAGTGCAATACTGCTGAGCACTAAAATAATCCGGCCGTTAGTCGTAACAGGCTTTACCTGCTTGACTTCACTAGGTACCATGCGTGGCTTGTAATCATTCTTAATCAACATAGTTATTCCACTAATGGAAACAGCTGTCGTAAACAGCCTTCCAATATTTTCAGCATACTCATTACTTTTTCGGTTGCATTGACTTCAACATTTTCGTATCTGCTACAGTAGGCAGATGCATATTCTGAGCGGACGCGGCATCCTGAATTATCCGATGATTGGACAATTTAGCCTGAGCCAGTTTCAAACGGCTGAAATCCTCATTCAACAAATTTTCCCCTTTTTGAGCTTTATTCAATGCAATGAAAAACTGACGTGATTGATCCTGCACAGTAACCACGGCAAATGCCGAAGCAAAAACCATCAAAAGCAAAATAATGTTGATCTTATTCATCTTCGTCAACCAATATTAGTCAGCGACTGCGCTCAGCTATCCGCAATACTGCCGAGCGCGAACGCGGATTAGCAACTATCTCTTCAGTAGTCGGTTTCTGCGCCTTACCAATCAACTTCAAAGGCGGCTGCTCCCGTTCTGCTTCTTTTACAACTGCCCAGCGTGGCAATGGTACAGGTTTACTGTGCTGCTGCATAAAATGTTTCACAATTCGGTCTTCCAGAGAATGAAATGAAATCACTGCTAAGCGACCGCCGACAAGCAAATGACTCATCACCTGCGGTAATACTTCCGTCACCTCTTCCAGTTCACGGTTAATAAAGATGCGAATGGCCTGGAAGGTGCGCGTGGCCGGATCCTGATTCCGCTCGCGAGTATGGACGACTTGTGCCACGAGACGCGCCAGCTGGCGGGTTGTGGTAATCGATACATCCTGTCGCTGTTGAACGATTGCGCGTGCAATCTGCCGACTAAACCGCTCTTCACCATAATTCTTAATTACCTCGTGTATTTCCTGTTCTGTAGCCACTTGCAGCCACTGTGCAGCTGAACGTCCATGGGTCGGATCCATCCGCATATCCAGCGGCGCATCAAAACGGAAACTGAAACCTCTTTGCACTTCGTCAATCTGAGGAGAAGAAACCCCTAAATCAAACAATGCACCATTTATGCCAGAAATATTCAGTTTATCTAGTTCCATCTGCAAAGCAGCAAAGCCGTTGTGCACAACCTGAACCCGCTTATCCTGCTTAGCCAGCTCAGTCGCTACAGCTATGGCCTGAGGATCTTTATCAAAAACAATCAGACGACCCTTTACTCCCAACTTGGACAATATCAAACGTGAATGACCGCCACGCCCAAACGTACCATCTACATATATACCGGCCGGCTGAATATTCAGACCATTTACTGCTTCATGTAGCAGAACAGTAACATGACCATTATTACTAATCAGTTCACTCATAATTGAAGTTGAGTTTTACCTAGCTCTGCCGCCAGCATATCTTCATCCATATCCAAGGCAGCATTATTTTGTTCTTCCCATAGTGCCCTACCCCACACTTCAATGCGATTGGCACGACCTACTACATAAACTTCACGTTCAAAATTCACCAGCCGACGTAGATGTCCAGGCAATAATACCCGTCCAGCACTATCTAACTCCATCGTATCAGCGTTATGCAAAAGCAAATTTTGATAGGCCTGTAAAACCTTATTTCCAGCTACAGGCAACTGCAATAACTGTTCTTCAACCCTGCGCCAATATGACTCAGGATAAAGTAACAGATGAGTACGTCTTTCCAGCGTAGCAACCAGTACCGGGCTAAAATGACGCGCAAGCAGATCGCGGAATTTGGCTGGAATGGCCAATCTTCCTTTGCTGTCAATGCTTAATTCATACGCGCCACCAAACACCAATGAACTCCACTATCTAAACTAGGGATTATCCCCCACTTTGCCACACTTTTACACACTTATTCACACTATAAAGCAAATTTGCATATAGGGTCAACGCGGTTTGAGTATTTTTTATCCTAATGACTGTTAAATAAAAATAAAAAAATTTTAATTTCTTTCAAAGTATTATTGTTTTATTTATAAAATTTTCCTCCTTTTATATCTGTCATAAAATTTGTTGACTTAGGCAACACCATAGCGTCAGGTTTATAATAAGATTCTCTTTACATTTCACTTCACCTACCACATGAATCACACCCCCAGCCCAGATAAAGCTGCTTTGGAATATAGCCAAAAATTGATTAACTTAATTAAACAGCAAATCGATCAAAAAAATAACTGGATATCATTTGTAGAGTATATGCAAATGACATTATACACACCCAAATATGGATACTATGCAGGTGGCTCACAAAAATTTGGTGGCGTTGGTGATTTTATTACCGCACCAGAACTAACTCCGTTATTTGGCCAAACTCTGGCTGGTCAGCTTATAGAATTACTACCGCAAACTGCAGGAAATATATATGAATTTGGTGCTGGCACTGGCTTATTGGCCGCAACAGTGCTGAACACCCTTACAGAAAATCAGTTTAATAATTATTACATCATTGAGCTATCTGCTGATCTAATCAACCGTCAACAGCAAACTATTCATACTCTAGCACCACATCTAATCCATAAAGTTAGACATTTATCCAAATTGCCAACTAGTTTTGATGGAATACTAATTGGTAACGAAGTTTTAGACGCCATGCCGGTGCCGGTATATCAGCGTTTAGGATCAGAAGTCGTTGAAATGGGTGTAAGCTGGCAGGATGACGGGTTTGTCTGGCAGCAAAAAACCGTAAAAGACCTTATGATAAGACAGCAAGTACTAGAAACTTTTCCTAACACAAATACCCCTTATCAATCCGAACTGCATCCGCAGCAATATGCTTTTATTTCCACTTTAGCGCAGAAACTTCAGCGGGGTGCTATGATCTGGATTGACTATGGTTTCGACGCTGCTCAGTACTATCACCCGCAGCGTCAGCAAGGCACCATAATCGGACACCATCGCCATCATGTTATTCATGATGTATTTTTCCGCCCCGGCCTGACAGATCTAACTGCACACGTAAACTTCACTCGTATTGCTGATGCCGGCATAGATAACAAACTGGATTTAGTTGGCTATACCAATCAATCAACTTTCCTGCTCAACCTGAATATTACCCAACTACTCCAGCAGACAGGCCAGCCTGATAGCCCTTCCTACATCGCCGCCGCCTCAGCCTGCCATACTTTACTTGCACCTCATGAAATGGGTGAATTATTCAAAGTAATTGCTTTTGGTAAAAAAATTGATACAGACTGGCTGGGGTTTCGTCACGGTGACCTGTGTTGTAAACTTTAAATTTAGATATAACAAAAAAATTGTATTCACTGCAATTAATTATCTGGACAACCTAATTACCAATAGTAACCTTACTATATTTTGAATTTGACAAAAATGAAGATTTATAGATAATTGAAAGAAAAGGGAGATATAGAAAACCAGCGATTGATAGCGATTGAAGAGTTGATCGTATTAGTATCCTCATTAGCAGATTTTAGGATGAAAAGCTCGAAAGCTACTGTAAAAAAGATACGACTGCCATTTGGCACAAAATATAGCTGATTTCCAAATCTACAGAAATGAATAAGCAATCCTAAAAAGACAGATAAAACTGTAAACCGGTTAAGGTATATAGAAAAAATATAAATGGTAAGATTTTTTACTAACCATACCTCGTATCCAAACACATATTAGAACAATCCCAAAAACCTGAGTATTAAAAACATACAGAGAGATTTTTAAATAAGCTATAAAATACCGAATAGCAAAAAACCATGCTAATCATCTTAAAATATCTCTGAGAAATACAATTCATGTAGAAAACAAATTGAATTACTAATAAACAAGTTGAGATAATGGCTGGGCATAACTGACTTCTTGCATATTAGAATACTGGTTGCAAGTGGTTTTAATAGAATCATCTATAGAATTTATTTTATTGGTTGGACACATATTTTATTAAAATAATATTGGTAACTAATTAGCGTCTGTCAGATTAAATAAAAACCATGATAATTAATCCATCATAATTGCGCAGTCAGTTAGCATAATCACAAGAGCTCAAATCCTAATAACGTCAAGACAAATATTTCTATAAATTCTGCTTAACAACTGTAACAAGATTACGCTCAGTGCTGCAAACTATCTAAATGGCCATTAACTAGGTTATTTCCGTTGCTACCTGTACAGATCTTGGCTGCAAACAAATCAGGTCTTGCGGACACATTTCTACCAAAAACCCACGCTTACCACCATTAATATAAATACGTGGCAAAGCATAAATACTTTCTTCGACATACACTGGCAAATCAGCCTTATTACCAAACGGACTGGTCCCCCCCACCAGATAGCCTGTCCATTTATTAGCCTGCTGCGGGCTAGCCGGTTCAATATGTTTCATGCCCAGATCACGCGCCAGTTTCCGAGTTGAAATATGCCTATCACCGTGCATCAGCACGATCAAACCCTGTTTATGCTCATTTTGCAGCACAATTGTCTTAATAACTGCATGTTCTGCCACACCAAGACTTAGAGCTGATTGTGCTGTACCACCATGTTCTACATAAGTATATTCTTTCGGCTCAAAAATAACTTGATGTTCACGTAGAAAGCGGATAGCCGCTGTTACCGGATATTTTATTTTACTCATCACCTAACCCAATCAAGCCATCATTAGCTGTGATACCGTCAGTCTGGTAACCCAAAGGGAGAACTTACAACATGAATATCCAATTTTACCAGAGCGGAAACCACTTTGCAGAAACAACCATATCTAATGGACTTGTAAATATCTCAAACTTAGTACAAAACAGACGTAGAAAATCATGCTGCTTGTTTTAGTGTTTTATACTCAATCGGCGTCATATTATTTAGTGCTTCATGAGGCCTT
>JAGGIK010000050.1 GCA_024103515.1 Snodgrassella sp.
ATGGTTATATCCCCCTAAAGTCAATTTGGTTTGTTGTTTTTGGTTTGGTTGGCTGAGGTTATTCGGGCAGTTTTTGGTCAGCAGTTGTGATGTTAACTGCTTGATTGTGCGCTGCCTCTGTTTTTATTATGCCACAATTTAATTATTTTTATCTATGTTTATTGGTATATTAATATGTGTTAAGTGGTTATGGTTGGGTTTGTGGTGGGGCGTGGTGCTTGGGTATTGTAGGTCAGATGCGGCAATTGTTTAGGTCTTTATTGTTGAGCATTGGTGTATTGAGGTTGTGCTTGAGGTTAGGATTGTTGAATTGGTTTGGATGGGTTGCTGAAGGTTTTGTGTTTTTGGTTTATATGGTCTTAAACAGGCAGATGTTGTTATTTTATTGATTGTTTTCCTTCTGAGAGTAATACGCCGGCAAGGGTTAATAGCGTGCCTATGGCCGCAATTGATGTGAACGGTTCGTTGAGGATAAAGATGGCGGCTATAATGGTGAAAATGGGGATTAGGTATATGTAAATACTGATTTTGACTGCTCCCAGTAGTTTTAGTGCATAATTCCAAGAAACAAAGCACAGTGCAGAGGCACCTACACCTAAGAAAATTAAATTGAGTGCGTTGTCTATTTTGGTCAGTCTGGAGAGTTCCCACTCAAAGTTAAATAGATAAAGTGTGGGTATCATTAATATTATGCCGTAAAAGAAGAAACGCCTAGTCAGTAATATGATGGGGTAACCACAATTGCTGCTTTTTTTGGTTAAGATGGAGTAGCACGCCCAGAACAGGCAGGCACAAACGGCGAGGATATCGCCCAAGGGATTGAGAGCAAGAATAAATTTGCCATTGAAGCTGATTAGTGCCACGCCAATGATGGCAAATAGGCAGCCAAGGTAAAACCGTGCATTCGGTTTTTCTGTCTTTAAAAAGTAGATGGCTAATAGGGCAGTGAATAATGGGCATAAGCTGACAATTACGCCTACATTGGATGTGGTGGTATAGGCTAAGGCGGTATTTTCACATAGGAAATAACTGGTTATGCCACAAAACCCTGCGCCCAGAAAGGTTAGTTCTTGTTTGAGACCCTGCCAAGCAAAGTAACGCGGGGATAATAGCCAAAGGGTTAGGTAACCCAGCGCAAATCGATAGAAGAGAATTTCAATGGGCTTGAAGTCGGTTAGAAGCAGTTTTGTGGCTATAAATGTGGTTGCCCAAACCACTACTGTTATTAATGCAATTAGATGTCCTTGTAGCTGTTTTGAAACTGACATGGATTTTCTCGGTTTTTATAATGAGGCGTTGTTGTGATTGTGATTATTGCGCAATATTTGGGTGTTGTGAATGGTGTGAAGCGGTTTTTGTTATTTATAGGGGAAAGATAAACAATAAATAAAGGATGATTTTAGATTAGCGCTAGCCCATTTTGCTCTGTTGCTGGCGACGTTGGTGTGAATAAGCAGAAGTAGGTAAGATTAATTAAAGGTGCAACTGAAAAATGGTGAATAGGGTTGTTTTGTTGTTATTGTTGTTAATAGGGTATAAATTTGAGTTAGTAGGAATTTTAATGTTTGTGCTTGAAGATCTTAAGCTGGATGTTTGTTGGGATTTAGCTGGCCATTTTGGAGTAAAGATTGTTGTGGGCGTGCATATGTTTGGTGCGATGGTTTTGAATGGTTATGATGTGGATGGATGGCAATGGTTGCCAGTTAAGTAATCTGGTTGATTGCTACGCTGAATATTATTATGGATTTGAGTATGCAGTTTATGGTTTTTCTTGCTTTTGAATGCTGATTAGTATGATGTCATAATAACTGGTATTAGCACTGATATGCTCAGGTTTAAGGGCTAGAAATTTTGGTGCAGTTTGCCTGATTGTCGCGATGAGTGGATAAAAAGGAGCTGGCTAAATCAGCGCAACAACCACAGCAAGTAGCAACGCCAAGCTGAGATTGTAAGTCGGTAAGGCTGGTGGCACCGGCAGCAATGGTTTCTTTTATTTGATGATCGGTAACGGCATTACACAAACAAATGTACATGGCTGTTCCTCTGTGATTAAATCTTTTGTTGGTGCAGATGATAGTGGATTTCATTATTATTATCAAGTATGGATGTGTGTCTGCCTGATGAGGGATAGATATTACGATCAAGCGGGCTGGTGAATAAAGAAAAAGCCGACTGCTGATGGTCGGCTTGGATGTTTAATACTGAAATCTAACTGTCTGGTGTTTCCAGTACATCTACTTCGGTGTTGTTGTTTTCTTCCGGTTCGGCAATGCGTTCGAGGCTGACCAGTTTTTCGCCTTCATCTAAGTTGATGAGTTTTACGCCGGCAGCGGCACGGCCGGTAGAGCGTATCTGGTCGACTTTGGTACGAATCAGCACGCCACCACTGGTAATCAGCATGAGATCGTCGCTGTCGGCCACGAGAGTGGCAGCTACGAGGTCGCCGTTGCGTTCACCGGTATCGATGGCGATAACACCCTGAGTACCGCGAGCGGAGCGGCGGTAGTCATCAACGGCGGTACGTTTGCCAAAGCCGTTGGCAGTGGCGGTGAGTACCAGTTTGTTGCTGTCTTCTTCGGTATCGTATGCCAGTAGGCTGATTACTTGATTGTTTTCAGCCAGTTTCATGCCTCGCACGCCACGGGCGCTGCGTCCCATCGCACGAACGTTGTCTTCGCTAAAGCGGACGGCTTTACCACCATTGGAAAACAGCATGATATCGTGTTTGCCAGCGGTTTTGACGGCGCCGATCAGGTGATCACCGTCGTCTAGTCCGAGAGCGATGATGCCGGCAGTACGTGGGCGTGAGAAGTCGATCAGGGAGGTTTTTTTGACGATACCCTGTTCAGTACACATGAAGACGTATTCGTTTTCGCTGAATTCGCGTACTGGTAGGATGGTGTTGATTTTTTCACCATCTTCGAGTTGTATCAGGTTGTTAACTGGGCGACCGCGACTGTTACGGCCGCCTTCGGGTAATTTGTATACTTTTATCCAGTGACATTTGCCCAGACTGGTGAAGCACAGCAGGTAGTCGTGGGTGTTGGCAATAAATAAGGTTTCGATGAAGTCTTCGTCTTTGGTGGCGGTGGCCTGTTTGCCACGTCCGCCACGCCGTTGTGCCTGATAGTCGTCTACCTGTTGGGTTTTAATGTAGCCGCCATGTGTGAGGGTAACAACCATATCGCGCTGCGGGATCAGGTCTTCGTCGGCAATGTCACCCCCAAAAGTGTTGATTTCGCTGCGACGTTCATCACCAAACTGTTCTTGAATGGCCGTTAGTTCGTCATGGATGATCAGGTTAACGCGAGCAGGATTGGCTAATATGTCGAGCAAGTCAAGAATGACTTCAAGTACGGTTTTGTATTCGTCAACGATTTTATCTTGTTCCAGGCCAGTCAGACGTTGCAGGCGCATATCAAGGATGGCTTGTGCCTGTGCGTCAGAGAGGAAGTAGCCGTTTGCGCTCAGTCCGGTATTGTCTGGTATGTCCTGTGGCTTGATCAGTTTGACATCGATATCACTACGTACCAGCATGGTTTCTACCAGTTCGGAACGCCATGGTCGTGAGGTTAAAGCGGCTTTGGCTTCCGGCGGTGTAGCGGAGGATTTGATGAGGGTGATGATTTCATCCACGTTAGACAAGGCTACAGCCAGACCTTCGAGCACATGGCCACGATCGCGTGCTTTGCGCAAGGCAAATAGGGTGCGGCGGGTAACCACTTCACGACGGTGACGTAAAAATTCGCTCAAAATCTGTTTGAGATTTAGCAGGCGAGGTTGACCGTCTACCAATGCCACCATGTTGATGCCAAAGCTGTCTTGCAGCTGGGTCAGTTTGTAGAGCTGATTAAGAATGACTTCGGCATTTTCGTTGCGTTTAAGTTCGATTACGACGCGCATACCGGATTTGTCGGATTCGTCGCGTAAATCGGAAATGCCTTCGAGAATTTTGTTGTGTACCAGCTCTCCGATTTTTTCGACCAGTCTGGCTTTGTTTACCTGATACGGAATTTCGTCGATGATGATGGCTTCACGCTCGTCGTTTTTACCTATAGGTTCAATATGGGTTTTACCGCGCATGATAACGCGACCACGGCCGGTACGATAACCTTCACGCACGCCAGTTAAGCCGTAGATGATGCCACCAGTGGGAAAGTCTGGTGCCGGTATTAGGTCGATCAGTTCATCCACACTGAGATTTTCATTGGCCAGCAAGGCTTTGGCGCCGCCAATCACTTCGTTGAGGTTGTGTGGTGGTATATTGGTGGCCATGCCAACAGCAATACCGGAAGAACCGTTAATCAGTAGAGCCGGTATGCGAGTGGGCAATACGGCTGGTTCGTTTTCACTGCCGTCGTAATTAGGAATGAAGTCGACGGTTTGTTGATCAATGTCGGCCAGTATTTCATGAGCAATGCGTGCCATGCGGATTTCGGTATAGCGCATGGCCGCGGCGCTGTCGCCGTCGACAGAACCGAAATTACCCTGACCATCCACCAGCATGTAGCGCATGGAAAAATCCTGTGCCATACGCACGATGGTATCGTAAACCGCGGTGTCGCCGTGTGGATGGTATTTACCGATTACATCGCCGACAATACGCGCTGATTTTTTATAGG
Source organism: Snodgrassella sp. (assembly GCA_024103515.1). GTDB lineage: Bacteria > Pseudomonadota > Gammaproteobacteria > Burkholderiales > Neisseriaceae > Snodgrassella. Next base: position 4,623 of record JAGGIK010000050.1, read on the forward strand.
CACGGTTCCAGTCATTATTCAGTTCGTGCATGGCGAACAGGACACGACGGTGAACCGGTTTCAGACCATCGCGCACGTCGGGAAGAGCGCGCCCTACAATCACACTCATGGCATAATCGAGATAGGAACGGCGCATCTCTTCTTCAAGAGATACTGCTATGGTTTCTTTGGCAAAAAGTGCATCAGACATAATGTATTTACAACTATAAAGGTTATTATTTATTTTACCATAGCATGCCGAGCTTGCCGGCTATTTTTCATAGCAATGTGTAATATGCTTAAATATCCTTGTCTATAAAGGGTTTAAGAATATGCTCACAATATCTGTGGATAAATTTGTGGAAAATGACAGCATTAGGCACTTAATTGCCGAAAAATCAAGACATGCATGTATCTGCTTAAAAAATAAGCCCAAAAATAAATTAATTTAAATTCATAATGTTATGTTTGTTAATGATCATCAAATTTTTAAATTTATGAGTTTTCTATTTTTTGGGTGTCAAAGTAGTGCATGTGGATAAATTTCAGCTGTCAAGTCTGTTTTTTGCTTGACAAATTGTAAAAATATGAGAATTTGCCTCAGAATGAAAGGATTTTAGGAAGTTTTATGCGTCAGCTAATTGCAATGCTGCCCTCATCATCTGAATGTGTACGGGATTATGTACAGGATGAGGTTTGGGTGTTTGTTCGTGTAATTGATAATTGGGGTGATGTGGGAGTCGGTTGGCGGTTATCTATGCAATTGACATTATTTTTTTCTTGTCGTGTGCGACTGTGGATTGATCGTGTGGATGCTTTGGGTAAATTGGTGTTGCCAGCTGAATTAACGGTTTTGCAAGATAGACTGACGGTGGAAGAGTGGTCTGATGATGTGACGGTATCGCGACGATTGGAATATATGGCTAATCCTGTTATGGTTATTGAGGCGTTTGGGTGTGATTTACCACAGCCGGTATTAAGGCGGATGGAACAATCCAGACCGTTATGGCTTAACTGGGAATACCTCACTGCTGAAGACTGGGCGGTGGATTTGCAGGCGATGCCATCCTTGCAGGGCAATGGTTTGGCTAAATATTTCTGGTTTATGGGGATAGATAGGGAAAGTGGTGGGCTATTGCGGGAAGCAGATTATCTGCAACGGCGCGCTAAGTTTTTTCAGTATTCTTGTTTACAGCAGGCGTTTAAGCGGCAATATGGATTGCCGCTTGAGCACGTTGGCCAATTATGGCTGATTTTTGCCTATACCAGTGAGTGTTGGTCTGAGTGGTTGGCAATGTGGCGCAAGGCTAATGTGCCAATGACTTTGTGGCTAGCCGGGCATGAGGTGGTGGATAGTATGCGGCTTGCCGGTGTGATTGCGGCTGATGCGTTGCAACAGGTAGGTGATACTTTTGAGCTGGATCATCTGACACTGGTACGTATTCCTTTTGTTCCGCAGTCGGCTTTTGATGAGTTGCTGTGGTTGGCTGATGGTGCGATAGTGCGTGGTGAGGACAGTTTTGTACGGGCTTTGTGGGCAGGGTTGCCGTTTTTCTGGCATATTTATCAGCAAGAGGGTGCGGTACACTTGCAAAAGCTGGATGCTTTTTGGCAGAAAGCAACGATGGACTGGCCGACATCTGTGCGTGAGGCATTGCTGGCTTTATCAACTGATTTGAATGGAGGCAAGAGATTGTCTACGCAGTCACGACTTGCTCAGTGGCAGAATTTGTGTTCTGAGTGGAAAAATTGGGTAAGTGCGGCTGCCACTTGGTCGGATTCGCTGCATTTGCACAGCAGTGCTATGGAAAGGCTAGCCAGATTTAGGCAATTTCCGCTAAAATAATATATTTATTAGTTACTAATTTTATTTTGGAAGTAGAAATATGAAAACCGCACAAGAATTGCGCCCGGGTAATGTATTTATGGTGGGCAATGATCCAATGGTGGTGCAGAAGTCCGAATACAATAAATCCGGCCGTAATGCTGCCGTGGTAAAAATGAAATTGAAAAATCTGTTGACTGGTGCAGCTACTGAAACAGTTTATAAAGCTGATGAGAAGTTTGATGTGGTGGTTTTAGATCGAAAACAGTGCACTTATAGTTATTTTGCTGATCCGATGTATGTCTTTATGGATGAGGAATTCAATCAGTATGAAGTTGAAGCTGAGAATATCGGCGATGCGATTAAGTTTATTGTAGATGGCATGGAAGAAAAATGCGAAGTGACTTTCTATGATGGTCGTGCTATTTCTGTAGAATTACCGACTATTATTGTCCGTGAAGTAGAGTACACTGAGCCTGCTGTAAAAGGTGATACTTCTGGTAAGGTGATGAAGAATGCACGCTTGGTCGGTGGAGCTGAAATTCAGGTGGCCGCTTATGTTGAAAATGGCGATAAGGTGGAAATTGATTCCCGTACCTTTGAGTTCCGCAAACGCGCCTAGGTAGTTTTTTTGAAACAGGCTGTCTGAATGATTCAGGCAGCCTGTTTTTGCTAAATGTGTAAGCATTTGTTGTGATACGCCCATGGCATGTAGGTTGGTATTTTCACGGTGTAATCGGTTTGTAGGTGAGAGATGTTATTTGAATTAAATGAGCATGGCAGAGGTGAACTGCTAAGAGAATGCCGCCGGTTGGTGCGGCTAGCACTGCCTATTTTGATTGCTCAGGCTGCACAGGTGGGTGTAGGGGCTGTGGATACGGTAATGGCTGGGCATGCCAGTGCTAATGATTTGGCCGGTGTGGCTCTGGGCTCAAATGTTTTCACTACTTTATATATTACTTTGCTGGGTGTAATGGCCGCTTTGCAGCCAATTTTGGCGCAGTTATACGGTGCTGGCAAAACAACTGAAATCGGCGAGCAAGGGCGTCAAGGCTTGTGGTTTGGGTTGTTCCTTGGTGTATTGGGCATGTTGTTGCTTTGGTGGGTGATCGCACCTTTGCAGAAGATGTTTGATATGGGACAGTATGTAGATAAAACTTTTGGCCAGTTTGTCTTTTTTATTTCGCTGGGCATGCCCGCTGCGATGATTCATCGTGCTTTTTATGCATTTGCTTCGTCTTTGAATCGACCCAAGACGATCATGATGGTAAGTTTGATTGCTTTGTTGCTGAATATTCCACTCAATTATGTGTTTGTTTACGGAAAATTTGGCCTGCCGGCGTTGGGAGGAGCCGGTTGTGGTTTAGCTTCGGCAATTTGCTTCTGGTTTAATGCGATTGTGCTGGGTATTTATATTGTTCGTCAGGGTTTTTTTGCACCATTTGCTTTGTTTGCACGTTTTGAGTGGCCTAAATGGCGGGCGCAATGGTCGATATTGTTGCTGGGTATTCCAATCGGTTTGTCATTTTTTCTCGAAGTGAGTTTATTTACTTTTATTAGTTTGTTGATCGCTCGTTTCGGGGTGACGCAGGTGGCTTCGCAGCAGGTGGTCATCAGTATTACTTCGCTGATTTATATGATTCCACAAAGTGTTGGTATTGCTTTAGCTGTTTGTGTTGGGCAGGCGGTAGGCGCACAGAATTGGTTGCGGGCAAGGTTTATTTCTGGAGTTGGTCTGGTTATGGGACTGATCGGTGCTTGTTGTACTGGATTGATGTTGATGGCTTTTCGCCATTTCTGGGTAGGGTTGTACACCAAAGATCAGGATGTGATTGCTTTAGGCAGTGTGCTGCTGATCTTCGCGGCTGTTTTCCAGTTATCTGATGCGACTCAGACCATTGCTTCCTATGCATTGCGCGGCTTCAAGCTGACGAAGGTGCCGATGGTGATTCATGCAGTTACGTTCTGGGGGCTGGGTTTGGGTATTGGTTGTTTGTTCGGTTTGTATTTGAACATGGCTTTGTATGGCTTCTGGCTGGCGCTGGTGGTTGCCCTAACTGGAGCAGCGGTTGCGCTGGTGTGGTATCTAAACCGTGAAAGTAAGTTGTTTGTCTATCTGCATACGGAAAGATAATTATGATTGAAATCATTGCTGATGCTGATTTACAGGCGCTACACACTTTTGGTTTGCCAGTACGGGCACGAGCTTTGGTCACTTTGACGCATACAAGTCAATTAAAAGATATTCTGACATTGTCGGAATATGATGCGGATAAAGTGCTGTGGCTTGGGGGAGGCAGTAATGTCTTGTTTTGTTCTGATTATCCCGGGCTGGTGGTACGCATGGCCAACCGGGGTGTCCGGCTGGTGGCTGATGATGGCGTCAAAGTGGTGGTTGAAGCTGCGGCAGGGGAGAACTGGCACAATTTTGTTCAATATACGATTGCTCAAGGCTGGAGCGGGCTGGAAAATCTAAGTCTGATTCCTGGTACGGTTGGCGCGTCTCCGGTGCAAAATATTGGTGCTTACGGTGTTGAAGTCCAATCTTGTATTGCTGCTGTTCACTGTTTTGATCGGTACTCAGGGGAATGGATATGGCTAAAGGCTGCTGATTGTCATTTTGCCTATCGCGACAGTATTTTTAAGCATGCAACAGGAAAACGATATGTGATTACAGCGGTGCAATTTGAGCTTTCTCGTTGTTTTAAACCACAGCTACACTATGGCGATTTGGAACAAAGGGTTGGTGAATTGGCGCAAGATCAGCCGCTTAATGCAGCGATGGTTGCTCAGGCAGTTTGTGATATTCGCCGCCGCAAGCTACCGGATCCGCATATTCTCGGCAATGTAGGCAGTTTTTTTAAAAATCCGATTGTAAATGCTCAAGCAGCGGCAGTATTATTAAGTCAGTATCCTGAAATGCCTCATTATCTGCAGCCTGATGGACGTATGAAGCTTGCTGCTGGCTGGTTGATTGATCAGTGCGGGTTAAAAGGCTATCAGTTAGGCGGTGCGGCAGTGCATGACCGGCAGGCATTGGTGCTGGTTAATAAAGAGCATGCTACAGCAGCAGATTTGGTGTCGCTAGCGCGATATATCTGTACTTGTGTGGCTAACCGTTTTGCTGTGCAATTGGAAACAGAACCGGTTTGGTTGCCGCAGCAGTTTGTGACCAGCATCCGTTGAGCGGTCTTTTATTGATTGTCACTATAAAAACAGATACTAAACAACGATTGAAGATAGATAATCTGAAAGAAAAATCACATGGTCAAAGGATTACGCCCAAATACCTATAACCGTATCATTGATGCCAGTTTGAAGCTGTTTAATGAAGAGGGTGAACGTAGCATTAGTACTAATCATATTGCTTCTTATCTGGGCATCAGTCCGGGCAATCTTTATTATCATTTTCGTAATAAAGATGAAATTATTATGCAGCTGTTTAAACGCTACAGTGAGGAATTGTTGCGCTATCTGCAACAGGCAAAACCGCCACAGGACACAGAAGCCATCAAGAATTATATGTTGGGGGTCTATGATGTGATGTGGAATTACCGTTTTCTGTTTAGTGATTTGAATGCGATGTTATCGCGCAGTGCGGATCTATTGGGTGAACACAATAATTTTACTAGGGTACAAGTGTCGCCAATGTTGCAAAATCTGTTGCAGCAGCTAACCGATATCGGATTTATTCTGACAGATGAAGTTGCCCGCAAGGAAATGGCAGTCAATATCTGGCTGATTACCAAATACTGGTGCGACTATGACAGTACTCTGTATGAAAGTAAGCTGACGGAAACTTCGAAATTCCGCGGAACACACCAGACGCTTACGTTATTACGTCCATATGTTGCTCCTGCATATCGTGAAGAATTCAATCGGATGATGGCTGACTTAAGTAAGCAGGTGTAAATGTTAAAGCAAATCCCATTCGAGCAGTGGAGGTTTGTTCTGTTGGTTTGATGCAGAAAGTTTATATCAGAATGTTGATAACTATCTCTAATACTATTACGATAATTTTTAATATAATAATAGATTGTTTTAGGTCATTCTTAAGTTTGTACACAGTTTATCCAGCTCTTTCATTAATTATGATAAAACCGAATACAAGTATGGGTAATTATAAGATTAGCTAAAGTATGCAGGATTAGGATGAATAGTGATTTTTGTAAAATAATAATAAAAAAATCAATATTTTATTGTGAGATTATAGGTTTTGCTGTTACGGTGCAAATCAGGCAGGGATGAGGCGGCTGGCTCCCATTTTGATACTTTCGAAGCGGCCGGGGGCAAGTTGTTGCTGCGCACAGGCTGTGGCCAGCAGTTGTGGTGGTTCATCCAGTGGTTCGTCGGCCAGTTCAAAAGCACCCCAGTGGATACCTATAGCTTGACGACAATGTAATATTTTAAAGATGGCCACTGCCTGATGCGGATCAATATGCTGATTTTGCATGAACCAGCGTGGCGCATAAGCTCCTATTTGGATAGTGGCCATATCAATCCGCGGAAAGTGTGTAGCAATTTGCTGAAACATAAATTCATTGAAACCGGTATCACCGCTAAAGTAGGTGTATGACTGATCTGCCTGTAATATCCAGCCACACCATAAACTTTGGTTACGATCAAATAGACCACGCTGACTCCAGTGCTGGGCAGGTATGGAATGAAAGTGGATGTCTTTGATGCTCACCGATTCCCACCAGTCTAATTCAATAACATTTTTGATGCCCATGTTAAGCAGTTTTTGTTTCAACCCTAAAGGTACGACCGCGGTTATTGCTGGAAAACGTTGTGCTAGCTGGTAGATGCTGGCTCTATCTAGATGATCATGGTGGTCATGTGACACAGCAATAACGTCAATGTGTGGGAGTTCGGCAATGGTGGCCGCCGGTTGAGTACGTCGCTTAGGGCCGGCAAATGAAACAGGGGAAACACGCTGTGAAAATACTGGATCAGTAATGATGGTGCATTCTTGTAAACGCAATAACACCGTTGCATGACTGATCCACCACAACCGGTTATCCGGCAAATTAAAATCAGGCTGCTGATACCAGGTGCGGGCAAACTGGGTATATCCTTGTTTAGGCGGTCGGGGTAGGCGTTGTGACCATCTTTCCCAATTCCAGCGATAAACGTCGCGCGGCTTGATGATTAGGGGGATAGGATTGCAGAAACCATGTGGGGTATGGTGTGGTTTCGCCGGATCGTAATAGGGATTGGTTTTTTTTAATAACATTATTTGCCGTCTTTACTTGGTAAAAGTTGTGAATGCTCAGATTTGAAGATTGAATAATGTCAAGGAAGCTATTTTAGTTTATATAAATCCAAATTGAATTTTTTTAAATATTGAATGATTTTGCTTGATTAATGCGCTCACGAGTGAACAGTATTGCTGACAGATGTAGTATAGCAGCGAGTGCTTGCAACAAGATAAAATTTTAAATTTTACGGGTATTGGTTTATTTATTAATTATATTTAGCAAAATGCAATTAAAACTGATCAGATGTACTTGAAGAATATGAAATGATTAAGTTGTAGGGTAGGAATTCTGTCAGAATGTCGCCGTTATCGCTGCTGCAGTAAGAATCGCGTTGGTTGCATATTAACAGCATCAGCAGGGTAATGGTAGTAATAAACAAAAAACAGAACTTAGTAACCATAGTTATTGTTTATTGTGTTATTAAATGTTAATATGGGTATTCTATATGTAAACTTGCCATGTCTATTTAAGATATATGGAGTGATAAATGAAGAAAGTATTAGTGGCTTTTTTATATTTATTTTTAGTAAGTTGTGCTATGTCGGTAACGCCGGAAAATAAATTTGAAAAAGGAGAATATATCGCTGGTGTCAATATTTTGGCTTCCAATTATGATGTTAAAAGTGCTCGTTTGAAGGAGAAAAATAAGCCGTGGAAAGATAAAGATGTTGCTTACCTAAAAAATACGGTCAATAAGCTATCGGTGATGGCACAGGAAAATATTGTGGGGGCTGCTGCTACTGATTATCACACACGAATTGAAAATTATAAGCTGTTGCTAACGATGAAAACGCAACTACAAAACAAAAGTTATAGTCAGTTTATTGAGGATTTTCTGACTATGCATGATGAGCAAGTACTGAAAAAAAAGATAGCTGAACAGTTTTATGAGCAAGCCAATGCTGTGGTTGTCAACGGCAGTCAGGATTATTTGCGCAAGGCGAAAATATATCGAGAAGGTTTGAGTTATTATGCTTATAAGGATATCTCTAAACGTGCGGAGGATAATCAGAGATTGTATTATAAAACTGCAGCTGAAGAATTTTATAGTCAAGCGAAGGACAATGTAAACAAACAGGATTATAAACAGGCTGCTATTAATTTTCGCAAAGCGCATGAAGTATATTTACCATTAGGTAAGTATAAAGACAGTGCTAAGTTAGCCGCTGTGTATGAGAAAAAATGGCGAACCATTGAGGCAGAAAATCATTATCATACGGCGCAGTCCATCGTGAGAAATGCATCGAATTCTAGCGATTACAGAAAGGCTTCAGAGCTATTTAGGCAAGCTGCCGATCTATACAGGGCTTATGGTGACTATAAGAATAGTCAGAAGCTGACTGTTATTTATGATAAAAAATGGCGTACTATGGATGCAGAAGACAGTTATCAGCGTGGGCAGGAAATTAGCAGAAATGCAACCCGGCTAAAAGATTACCGTGATGCTTCTGTTTATTACTCGAAAGCAGCCCAAGTTTATAGTCCGTATGGTGATTATAAAGGTGCTAGCCAGCTGGCTGATAGTCATTATAAAAAAGGGCTAGTTAGTATTTTTATTAATACTGATGGTATTGATAGCAGAGATATTCGTTCAGAATTGGATAAGAGTTTTGTTAGATTCGTGCCGACTTCTGCGCAGGCAAATTTGATCATTCATGTCAGAACCAAGGGGGATTATCAGATTAATAAAGAGGAAGCAAAGGTTTTTAACAGAACGGTGCACGAGCGGGTAGGTACTGAAAAGGTTGATGATGGGAATGGCAATCTGATTGATCGGCCGGTGATGAAGGAAACTGCCTATGTGGAATATAGTCAGACTACAACCAATAAGGCTTATATTAAAGCATGGGTTCATATTTGGGGTATATATGAACAGACTAAGCATTATTACGGGCAGAGTACTTCTTCTGAAACGCTTCACTGGTTTAGTAATGGCGCACCAGCTAGATTTAAACCTTATACCAAGGGGCGGTTATCCAACAAAGAGAAATTGTTTGAGCAGGCTCGAACTAATCTGTGGTGGAATATGCGTGACGATATTCATTACCTGTCTTCTCAACTCGATGATTTGTAAATACAATTCAATACCATAATAAGCTTTAGGCCGGCTATTTATTAATTTTGCGTTGCTTAAAACGATTAAAGCCATAAGTTTATCGGTACAAGGCTTATTATGGATGATGCAAAAGTTGTTTGGGCTTTACCTAACAATGTGAAAAGATAGTTTGCTGTGTTTAGTTATGTGTTTTATTAAAATATGTCATTATCTGTTCTAATTTGGGCTAACAAACTCTATCATGTATGATTAAAGGAGATGAACCTAAGTTGTGAATTTAGAAATAATGTTATAGGAAGACGTGATTAAAGTATGGTGATTTATTAGAAAATTAGATACATATTATGTCTGATAAAATTATAAATGCAGTAGGAACAAAGGATAAGGTGCAAGTTATTAAAATAGATGATTTTGAATAACAGGATTCTAATATGGCTAGAAAGTTAAGTAGTTTTTGGGTTTGTAGTAAAACACTGGGTTGTTAATACTTCGTGATTAAAATCATCCCCTAAAACCCATAAGGCGTGTTCCCCAAAATCGCTTTATGTGGTTTAACTATATTATTATAATTAATCAATCGCTTGAGCTTTTGTGGTCTATATGTTGAATCGCTAAATATTTGCAAATTATGCCACATCTTAATTCAAAGTTCGTTTCGTATCACTCTTTCAGCCTTTCCATTCGTTTGGGGTAGGCTGGTTTGGTGAATTTCTGATTGATACGATGGTTATGACACGTTTTAATTAATAGATATTCACCTGTACCTTGATATTTACATTCGTTATCGGAATCAATGCATTCAATGGTATTGGTATACGGGTATTGGGCTAACACATCATTTTGTCGAAACGGTGCTGAGCTAATTTGAGATTTATCGGAGTAAATGCCCGTAAGAGCGCGCGTGAACAATCAGCAATACCAACGAATAAATATTCTCACGTCTTTTATTGGGTTTCGTTTAAGTAGTGGTAAATGTTTGGTATCAACGCGTAGCATTTCACCTGGATAGATTTGGGTATCGCATGTAACTTGTCGCCTTAATTTATTTTCAATGGACTTTTCAACTTTAACCAGACATTTAATACTATAACTAAATGGTTTTATCACGTTTGTTCTTACTGGTTAAAGGCACAAACAGCATCAATCTGGCTTTTTAGCCGGTTATAAATGGTTGGACGACAGACCATAAAGCGTTTAGCCAAAGCAGGGACGGATATTTTTTCTTAATGATATAAGCACTATATCTTTTGTCTATGATAAGGGGTGAATTTTGTTTTTTTATGTATATTGATTACAGTATTTTTTCAAATGTCTGTAAACAACTCGAGGAATTCCTACATTTGGTTTATTAACAGGGAATGGCTTTTATAATGATAATTTGGTAGGTAAATTTTTTGGTTCTAGGAACAGTTAAACAAAAGATGTAAATTTATAAAATAAAATATAATTGAATAGTTAAATAGATAATATTGGCTAATAGTATTAAGTAAAACAATTGGAATGGCAACATCTACTCAAACAACAAAATTAAGGGGTAGCCGTTTGTTAAATTCTACCTCAGGCAAATAGCCTAACGACGAATGTAACCGTTTATGATTGTACCAATAAGC